>JACXUX010000141.1 GCA_014763725.1 Rhodobacterales bacterium | reverse complement strand
GGCGGCCCGCCCGGGCCCAGCACGCGGGCCGCCTCCTCCAGCACGGCGGTGGGCTGTTCGGATGTTTCCAGCCCGTGCATCAGCACCAGCCGGTCGACCAGCCCCGTGGGCAGCGGCCAGTGCGCCTCTTCGGTCAGGACGGACACGTTTTCCATCCCCGCGGGCCAGGGCATCACCCCCTGCGGCGCGGGCATCAGCCCGACGACCCGCCGCGCCGGTTCCAGATAGGGCCGCAGCAGCGGCACCGCAAAGCCGAAGCCCGCCACCGTCTGGCCATGCGTCTGCGCAGGCGGCCAGAAGGCCGTCAGCGTGTCGCGCACCGCCCGCTGCGCCACCCGGCCGAGCGGCGTGCGGTAATAGAAATTCCGCAGATCCAGCACATCCAGGTGCATTGCCGCCGCGCCCTTTCGGCCCCACATACGGCCTCCATCATACGGAAGCCGGGACAGATGACCATGCCGCTCGACCTTGTGACGATCCCGTGCCGCAGCGACAATTACGCCTATCTGATGCATGATGCAGCCAGCGGCACTACGATCTGCGTCGATGTCCCCGATGCGGCCCCGATCCTGGATGCGCTGGCCGCCCGCGACTGGGCGCTGGGGCAGATCTGGATCACCCATCACCACGGCGACCATGTCGAGGGGGTCGAGGCGCTGCGCGCGGCCACCGGCGCGCATGTCGTGGGTGCGGCGGCCGATGCCCACCGCCTGCCGCCGCTGGACCAGGCGGTTGCCCCCGGCGACCGGCTGGCGATCGGCGACCAGACGGCGCTGGTGCTCGATGCCTCGGGGCACACGCTGGGCCATCTGGCCTATCACCTGCCCGGGGCGGGGCTGGTGTTCACCGCCGACAGCCTGATGGCGGGCGGCTGCGGCCGCCTGTTCGAGGGCACGCCCGCCCGGATGTGGGACACGCTGACACGCCTGGCCGCGCTGCCGCCCGACACGCTGGTCTGTTCGGGGCACGAATACACGCAGTCGAACCTGCGCTTCGCCCTGTCGGTCGACCCGGACAACCCCGCGCTGCGCGCCCGCGCCGACCGCGCCGCCGCCGCCCGCGCCCGGGGCGAACCCACCGTCCCCGTCCCCCTGGCCGAGGAACTGGCGACCAACCCCGTCCTGCGGGCCGATGCCGCGCCCCTGCGCGCCGCCATGGGCCTGCCGGACGCGCCCGCAGCCCAGGTCTTTGCCGCCCTGCGCGCCGCCAAGGACCGCTTCTGACCCCCGCCGCCCGCGCCGTGACCGGTCCCCGGGCAGATGCGATCACATTTTCTGCCGACTGCCCGCGCTTTCCGCAAGATTGCGGAAAAAGGACTTGAAGCGCGGCGGGGAAAACCGATCATTAATTTCATGTGGCCACGGTTGATGCGGGGTGTTCGCACCCCGTCCGACCCGCAGGACAGGAGCAGCGGACGTGCCATCTTTTTCCACAACCCTCGAACAGGCCATCCACGGCGCGCTGGCGCTGGCCAATGCGCGCCGGCATGAACTGGCGACGCTCGAACATCTGCTTCTCGCCCTGATCGACGAACCCGACGCGGCCCGGGTGATGAAGGCCTGCTCGGTCAACCTGGACGAATTGCGCAAGACGCTGGTCGACTTCATCGACGGCGACCTGTCGACCCTGGTGACCGATGTCGAAGGGTCCGAGGCCGTGCCGACCGCCGCATTCCAGCGCGTGATCCAGCGTGCGGCGATCCATGTGCAATCCTCGGGCCGGACCGAGGTGACGGGCGCCAACGTGCTGGTCGCCATCTTTGCCGAACGCGAATCGAACGCGGCCTATTTCCTGCAGGAACAGGACATGACGCGCTATGACGCGGTGAACTTCATCGCCCATGGCGTGGCCAAGAACCCCGCCTTCGGCGAAAGCCGCCCCGTGACCGGGGCCGAGGATCCCCCGCACCAGGAAACCCCCAAGGCCGAGGCGGGCGAGGCCAAGGAGTCCGCGCTGTCGAAATACTGCGTCGACCTGAACGTCAAGGCGAAGAAGGGCGATGTCGATCCTCTGATCGGCCGCGAATCCGAGGTGGAACGCTGCATCCAGGTCCTGTGCCGGCGGCGCAAGAACAACCCGCTGCTGGTGGGCGACCCCGGCGTGGGCAAGACCGCCATCGCCGAGGGGCTGGCCTGGAAGATCGTGAACAATGAGGTGCCCGAGGTTCTGGCCCATGCCACGATCTACAGCCTGGACATGGGCGCGCTGCTGGCCGGCACCCGCTATCGCGGCGATTTCGAGGAACGGCTGAAGGCCGTGGTCAAGGAGATGGAGGATCACCCCGACGCGATCCTGTTCATCGACGAGATCCACACCGTCATCGGCGCCGGCGCCACGTCGGGCGGCGCGATGGATGCGTCCAACCTGCTGAAGCCCGCGCTCCAGGGCGGCAAGCTGCGCTGCATGGGGTCCACCACCTACAAGGAATTCCGCCAGCACTTCGAAAAGGACCGCGCCCTGTCGCGGCGCTTCCAGAAGATCGACGTGAACGAACCCTCGGTCCCCGATGCGATCAAGATCCTGATGGGTCTGAAACCGCATTTCGAGGAACACCACGACCTGCGCTACACGGCCGATGCGATCAAGTCGGCGGTGGAGCTGGCCGCGCGCTACATCCACGACCGCAAGCTGCCCGACAGCGCCATCGACGTGATCGACGAGGCGGGCGCGGCCCAGCATCTGCTGGCCGAGGGCAAGCGGCGCAAGACCATCGGCACCAAGGAGATCGAGACGGTCGTCGCCAAGATCGCCCGCATCCCGCCCAAGAACGTGTCCAAGGACGATGCCGAAGTGCTGCGCGATCTGGAAAAGACGCTCAAGCGCGTGGTCTTCGGCCAGAACGCCGCGATCGAGGCCCTGTCCAGCGCGATCAAGCTGGCCCGCGCGGGCCTGCGCGAACCGGAAAAGCCCATCGGCAACTATCTGTTCGCGGGCCCCACGGGCGTCGGCAAGACCGAGGTCGCCAAGCAGCTGGCCAATACGCTGGGCGTGGAACTGCTGCGCTTCGACATGTCGGAATACATGGAAAAGCACGCGGTGTCGCGGCTGATCGGCGCGCCCCCGGGCTATGTCGGCTTTGACCAGGGCGGCATGCTGACCGACGGGGTGGACCAGCACCCGCATTGCGTGCTGCTGCTCGACGAAATCGAGAAGGCGCATCCGGATGTCTACAACATCCTGCTGCAGGTGATGGACCACGGCAAGCTGACCGACCACAACGGCCGGCAGGTCGACTTCCGCAACGTGATCCTGATCATGACGACGAACGCGGGCGCCTCCGACATGCAGAAGGCCGCGATCGGCTTCGGCCGCGACCGCCGCACGGGTGAGGACACCGCGGCCATCGAACGCACCTTCACGCCCGAGTTCCGCAACCGTCTGGATGCCGTCATCTCCTTCGCGCCGCTGTCCAAGGACACGATCATGCAGGTGGTCGAGAAGTTCGTCCTGCAACTCGAGGCACAGCTGATGGACCGCGGCGTGCATATCGATCTGACGCCCGAGGCCGCCGCCTGGCTGGGCGAGCGTGGCTATGACGACAAGATGGGCGCCCGCCCGCTGGGCCGGGTGATCCAGGAACACATCAAGAAGCCGCTGGCCGAGGAGCTGCTGTTCGGCCGGCTGACCAAGGGCGGGCTGGTCCGCGTGGCGGTCAAGGACGATCTGATCGACCTGCAGATCCAGGAACCCCAGAAGCCCCGCCTGACCGGCCAGAAGCCGCCGCTTCTGACGGCGGAATGACAGCCACCCCCGCGCACCCGCCGCGCGGGGGTCTTCGCGCACGGTCTGCACGGGGGCGCCTTCCCGCCCCGCAGGTGCGGTCGCAAGGCCTGCCGGCCTGTTCAGGTCCGGCGAAGCTGTCTGGCGGCGCACGGAACCGGCGGGATTGCCAGATCGACCGGCATACGGGGCTATCGCAGCGGCCCCGCACGACCGGGCCGCGACCGCGCCTTCCGATCGTCGGCCACATCTCCGGGGGCGGCGCGTGACAGGGAGGGGCTTGCGCCATTCTCTCGGTGCCCCGCAATTCCGCGCCATGGGTGCAGGCGGGCGGGGGTGCGGTCTTGCCACCTGCAGGACCCCGTTTCGGTCCGGGATGGCGCCGACCACCGCCAAGCCCGGACACCCAGCCCGAACGGCAGGACGCCGCAGCGGCCCGGTGGTGCGATACCGCCGCGCCGGGGCTGCCACGGGGCGTCAAGGGTTTGCGCCGAACCGGCCTGCGCCTTAGGGTGACGCGCCCGAACAGGTGTGAGTCGCCATGCAGTCCCATGAATACAAGGTCGTCCCCGCCCCCGCCCGTGCCGAAAAGCAGCGCGGGCTCAAGACCACGGCCGACCGCTTTGCCCAGACGCTGGCGCAGACGATGAACCGCCTGGCGGCCGAGGGCTGGGAATACCTGCGCAGCGACACCCTGCCCTGCGAGGAACGCGTGGGCCTGACCGGCAGCAAGACCGCCTTTCAGACCGTGCTGGTCTTCCGCCGCACCCTGGTGGCCGAGGTCGCCGCCCCCGCGCCGGCCGAGGCCGCGCCCGCGCGCCCGCCGCTGACCGCCCTCGCGCCCGAGGGCCAGGCCCCCCGCCTTGTCTTGACCGAGGCCGCAGCCCCGCCCGCGCCGCCCCTGGGCCCGGCCGAGCCGCGGGACTGACCTGGTCCTAGCCGTCGATGTCCAGCGCCAGCGCGTGGATGCGGCCGGTCAGTTCCGGGCCCAGCGCGGCCAGAACGGCGCGGTGGCGGGCCAGGCGCGTCATGCCGGCGAACTGCGGCGCCCGGATCGCCACGCGGAAATGGCTTTCGCCCGACCCGTCGTCGCCCGCATGGCCCGCATGGCGGCCGCTGTCGTTCACCACCTCCAGCCGCTCGGGCGCAAAGGCCGCGGTCAACCGGTCACGAATTCGGTCCTCGATGCGCATTTCGGCTGTCAACCCCTTCAATCCCGCGTCGGAACACCTAGACTGTTGCGTCCGAGTCGGAAAGGCAAGCGCATGACCAACCGCCCCCCCTTCGAGTTCGACATTCGCGTGTCTGCCGACAAGAAGCGTCGCAAGGCCGGCCGCCGTGGCATGTCGGGCGCGGTGGCCAGCGGCGACCGCCCCTGCGATCACCCCGGCTGCCAGGAAATCGGCCAGTATCGCGCCCCCCGGTCGCCCGACCAGCTGGACGATTTCTACTGGTTCTGCCGCGAGCATGTGCGCGAATACAATCTGAAGTGGAACTTCTTCCAGGGTACCCAGGACGAGGATCTGCAGAAGCTGCTGGAGAAGGACCGCGTCTGGGGCCGCGAAACCCAGCCCTTCGGCCGCCGCCCCGACGAGGGGCGCGCCTGGTCGCGGCTGGGCGTGTCGGACCCGATGGCGATCCTCGGCGAAAAGGCCACGCTGAACCCGGGCAAGCCCGCCGGCCACGCCAAGCGCAAGCTGCCCGCGACCGAACGCAAGGCGCTGGAAATCCTCGACGCCCGCGACACCTGGACGCGGGCCGAGATCCGCAAGCAGTACAAGTCCCTGGTCAAGGACCTGCACCCCGACATGAACGGCGGCGACCGGTCCGACGAGGAACGCCTGCAAGAGGTGGTCTGGGCCTGGGACCAGATCAAGGACAGCCGCTACTTCCGCGACTGACGCCCCGCCGAATTTTCGCAGAAAATTCGCCCCCTCACGCCGGAACGAAGCGCAGCGCCACGCCGTTCAGGCAGTGCCGCTTGCCGGTGGGGGCGGGGCCGTCGTCGAAGATGTGGCCCAGATGCCCGCCGCAGGTGGCACAGTGGCATTCCGTCCGCGTCATCAGGAACCGCCGGTCGATGCGGGTGCCGATGGCGCCGGGCAGACTGTCCCGGAAGCTTGGCCAACCCGTGCCGCTGTCGTATTTCTGCGCCGCATCATACAGCGGCGTGTCGCAGCCCGCGCACAGGTAACGGCCCGGGCGGCGTTCCTTGTCCAGCGGGCTGGACCCCGCACGCTCGGTCGCCTCTTCGCGCAGCACGGCATATGCCGCGGGGCTCAGCCGGGCGCGCCACTCGGCCTCGGTCCGGGTGACGGAAAAGCGGCCCCCCTCGGCGCGGGCGGGCAGACCCGCCAGCGCGGCCAGGGCCAGGGTCTGCGACAGCAGGGTTCGGCGGTTCATGGCAGGTCTCCTTGATGCACATGTCCTGCATTACGCACCGGACGGGCCAAAGTTACACGCGCGCGCACGTCCCCTTGCACCCCCCGTGGATATGTTCCATCAAACCCCGACAGGCGGGGCAGAACATGGCGGACGGCAGCATGGACAGGAACGCGAAACCCAGCGAAGAACTCTCGGTGCGCGAGGTCTTCGGCATCGACACCGAGATGAAGGTCAAGGCCTTTGCCGACCGCACCGACCGCGTGCCCGAGGTCGACCCGACCTACAAGTTCGACCCCGACACCACGCTGGCGATCCTGGCGGGCTTTCAATACAACCGCCGCGTCATGATCCAGGGCTATCACGGCACGGGCAAGTCGACCCATATCGAACAGGTCGCCGCCCGGCTGAACTGGCCCTGCGTGCGGGTCAACCTGGACAGCCACATCAGCCGGATCGACCTGATCGGCAAGGATGCGATCAAGCTGCGCGACGGCAAGCAGGTCACCGAATTCCACGAAGGCATCCTGCCCTGGGCGCTGCGCAACCCCACCGCCATCGTGTTCGACGAATATGACGCCGGCCGGCCCGACGTGATGTTCGTCATCCAGCGCGTGCTGGAACATGACGGCAAGCTGACGCTGCTGGACCAGAACGAGATCATCACCCCGAACCCGTATTTCCGCCTGTTCGCCACCGCCAACACGGTGGGTCTGGGCGATACCACGGGCCTTTACCACGGGGTGCAGCAGATCAACCAGGCGCAGATGGACCGCTGGAGCCTGGTGGCCACGCTGAACTATCTGTCGCATGACGCCGAGGCCGCGATCGTCCTGGCCAAGAACCCGCATTACAACACCGACAAGGGCCGAAAGACGGTGAACCAGATGGTCACCGTGGCCGATCTGACGCGCACCGCATTCATGAACGGCGACCTGTCCACGGTGATGAGCCCGCGCACCGTCATCACCTGGGCCCAGAACGCCGAGATCTTCCGCAATGTGGGCTATGCCTTCCGGCTGACCTTCCTGAACAAGTGCGACGAGCTCGAACGCCAGACGGTGGCCGAGTTCTATCAGCGCTGCTTCGGCGAGGAACTGCCGGAAAGTGCCGCCAGCATGGCGATGCGCTAGGCGACGGGGCC
>JACXUX010000140.1 GCA_014763725.1 Rhodobacterales bacterium | reverse complement strand
CCGACAGGCTGCCGAGCGCCTCGCCGGTGCCGCCGGCAGCATGCGCCCCTTCGCTTCCCGCGCGCCAGAACAGCAGGCCGACGAGCACGAACACCGCGCCGCGCGCCAGATAGCCGAGGCGGCCGGCCCATTTGACCCAGTCCTTCGATGCCGCGGCGGGTTCGAGCTGCTTGAGGAAGCGCAGCTGCACCGCCTCGACGACCTGATAGGCGCCCGCGATCATCAAGCCGGCCGCGATCAGCCGCACGAGGATGCCACCCGCCGGCAGGTCGAGAATCCACGAGGTGGCGGCGCGCGCGTTCTCGCCGTCGCCGCCGCCCGACGTATCGCCGAGCGCCAGCTGCAGCGCGCTGAAGCCGAGGAACAGATGCGCCGCGCCGCTCAGCGCATGGCTGGCGCGGACCGCTCCACCCTTGGCGCCGTCGCCCGCGCCCTCGAGGTCGAGCGCCGCCTCGAGCAGGCGCCACGCGCCATAGGCGAACAGGCCCACGGCGGCGAGCACCAGCACGAGCCGCCCGGCGCCGCCGTCGGCAAGTGTGCCGAGCGCGTCCGACGGACCTGCCGTCTGGCCGACGCGCAACGCCAGCCAGCCGATCAATATGTAGGTGAGGCCGCGCGCGGCGAAGCCGATGCGGGTGAGCGTCTCGAACCGGGCGATCGACCCCATCGACTTCTCCTTTTCGCGCGAGCGGCTTAGCGGACCAGATTGAAGATGATCGTGTCGATGATCCGGCGGGTCGTATTCTCGACCAGATAAACATCGCCATCATAGCGGCCGTAATAATAGCCGTTGGGGGCGACCGGCAGGCGTCTGAGCAGATCGCCCGACAGCGGATAGAGTGTGATGTCGCGCGGCAGCACCGAACCAACCGCCCATGCCTTCTTCGCCTGACCCGGCGGCAGGCAGCCGTTTCGCTTCGCCGCCAGGCCCGGCGGGCAGGCGGCCGACGTCGCATAGTAGCGGCGGATGGCCGCCTCGTCGTTATGATCGAAATAGTCGTTGGCGCGAACCTGAGTCACCACGCGGCGCATCGGCTTGTCGGCCCAGGACACGACCACGTCGAGCTGGCCGTCGAACGGGTCGGCATTGGGCAGCAGGGGCGTACCGCCGCCGATGAATCGACCGTTGCCGACCGCGACGCGATCGAGGCGGAACAGCCCTGGGCCGAACGGCCCGTGCCGCGCACGATCCATGCCTTCCTGTCGCAGGCGCGCGACCGCTGGGGCGACCGGCCCGCGATCAGTTTCCAGATGTTTTCGGGGCCCGCGGATCCTGCGCGCACGCTGACCTGGGCGCAGCTGCACGCCCAGGTGACGCAGGCCGCCAACATGCTGCGCGCGCTGGGCGTGGGGTCGGACGACGTGGTGGCCTATGTGCTGCCCAATTGCCTGGAAACCGCCGTGGTGCTGATGGCGGGCGCGGTCGCGGGCGTGGTCAACCCGATCAACCCGCTGCTGGAAGCCGAACAGATCGCCGCCATCCTGCGCGAGACGCAGGCCAGGGTCGTCGTCACGCTGCGCGCCTTTCCCCGCACCGATGTGCCGCAGAAGGTGGCCGAGGCGGTGCGCCATGCCCCCGGCGTGCGCACCGTGCTCGAGGTCGATCTGGCGGGCTATCTGACCCCGCCCAAGCGGTGGATCGTCCCCTTCGTCCGGCCGAAGAACCCGGTGGCACATGATGCGGCGGTCCGGTCCTGGGCCGCGCAGGTGGCGCGCCACCCGTCCGACCGGCTGACCTTTGCCGACCCGCCCGGCGACCGGGTGGCGGCGCTGTTCCATACCGGCGGCACCACCGGCATGCCCAAGGTGGCGCAGCACCGCGTGTCGGGCATGGTCTACAACGGCTGGCTGGGCGCGCGGCTTCTGTTCCGCGAAACCGACGTTCTGATCTGCCCGCTGCCGCTGTTCCACGTCTTTGCCGCCTATCCGATCCTGATGTCGATGATCGCCAGCGGCGCGCATGTCGTCTTTCCCACGCCGCAGGGCTATCGCGGGGCGGGTGTGTTCGACCATTTCTGGAAGCTGGTCGAACGCTGGAAGGTGACCTATGTCATCGCCGTGCCGACCGCGCTGGCCGTGCTCATGCAGCGCCCGGTCGATGCCGACACGCGCAGCCTGCGCGGGGCGTTTTCCGGTTCGGCGCCGCTGCCGGTCGAACTGTATCAGCGGTTCGAACGCGCGACCGGCATCCAGGTGATCGAGGGCTATGGCCTGACCGAATGCACCTGCCTGGTGTCCTGCAACCCGCCCGACGGGGCCAAGAAGGTGGGGTCTGTGGGCATCCCCTTCCCGCACACCCGGGTGCGCATCCTGCAGGCCACGCCCGAAGGCTTTCGCGACTGCGCGGTGGATGAGGTGGGCGAGATCTGCGTGTCGAACCCCGGCGTGGTCGAGGGCGCGACCTATACCGAGGCCGACAAGAACCGCGACCTGTTCGTCGACGGCCGCTTCCTGCGCACCGGCGATCTGGGGCGGCTGGATGCCGAGGGCTATCTGTGGATCACCGGCCGGGCCAAGGACCTGATCATCCGCGGCGGCCACAACATCGACCCCGCCGTGATCGAAGAGGCGCTGATGCGGCATGAGGCGGTGGCCTTTGTCGGCGCCATCGGCCAGCCCGACGCGATCGCGGGCGAACTGCCCTGCGCCTATGTCGAACTGGTCAAGGGCGCGACGGCGACCGAGGAGGAGCTGATGGCCTTTGCCCGCGCGCATGTCCACGAACGTGCCGCGGTGCCGAAGCACATCGAGGTGCTGGCTGAACTGCCCAAGACCGGCGTGGGCAAGGTGTTCAAGCCCGACCTGCGGCGGCGCGCCATCGCCCGGGTCTATGATGCGGAACTGGCGCGTGCCGGCCTGTCGGCCCGCGTGGTCGAGGTGGTCGAGGACCGCAAGCGCGGGCTGGTCGCGCGCATCTCGCGCCCCGTCCCGGCCGAAGAGCCGCGCGTGGCCGAGGTGCTGGGCGCCCATACCCGGCCCTGGGACTGGGCCTGACGTGGCTGGGGGGCGCTGCCCCCCGCCGCCGCAAGCGGCGGCCCCCCCGGGGTATTTGGGTCAAGAGGAAGGGGAGGGGGTCAGAGGTCGATCCAGATCGTCACCGGCCCGTCGTTGACCAGTTCCACCGCCATGTCGGCGCCGAAGATGCCGGTCTGCACCGGGATGCCCTGATCGGCCAGGGCGCGGGCGAAGGCCTGATACCTTTCGCGGCCCTCGTCCGGCGGGGCGGCGGTGGAAAAGCCGGGGCGGTTGCCGCGCAGGTCGGCGGCGAGCGTGAACTGGCTGACCACCAGCGCCGCGCCGCCCGTGTCGCGGATCGACAGGTTCATCCTGTCGGCCGCGTCGCGGAAGATGCGCAGTTTCGCGATCTTTGCGGCCAGCGCCGCGGGGCGGTCGGGCGGGTCGCCCGCCATGGCGCAGACCAGGATCATCAGGCCCGGGCCGATCGCGCCCACGACCTGGCCTGCCACGCGGACCTGGGCGCGGGTGACGCGCTGGACGACGGCCCTCACAGCTCGTGCCGCCAGGGGGGATTGGCGCCCGCGCGGCTGACGGTGACGGCCGCGGCGCGGGTGCCGAGCGTCAGGGCCGCGGTCAGCACGGCATCGGGCAGGTCGGTCAGGGCGGCGCGGGTCAGGGCGCCGGCGTCGTGCAGGGCGGCCAGCACGCCCGCGTTGAACGTGTCGCCCGCACCCACCGTGTCGGCCACCGTCACCGGGGTGGCGGGCACGAACAGGTCCCGAGTGGCGGTGACGGCGCGGGCGCCGCGGGCGCCTTCGGTCACGAAGATGACGCGGGGCCCCTGCGCCAGCAGTCCGCGGGCCAGCGTCCCGGGCGCACCGGGGCCGGCCAGCCAGTGCAGATCCTCATCCGACAGCTTGACGATGTCGGCCCGGGCGATCATGCGCCCGAGGCGCGCGCGAAACGCCGCGGGGTCGGTCACGAAGCCGGGGCGGATGTTGGGGTCGAGCATCGTCACCAGGCCCGCCGCCAACGCGCGGGTCTGCAGCGTTTCGCAGGCGGTCGCGGCGGGGTCGTTGACCAGGCTGATGCCGCCGAAGAACACGGCCTGCACCGCCGCGGGCAGGTCGGGCAGGTCGTCCGCGGTCAGCAGCCGGCCCGCGGTATTCTCGTCATAGAAGGCATAGCTGGCCTGGCCGTTCGTCAGCTGCACGAAGGCCAGCGTCGTGGGCCGCGCGCTGCGGGCGGCCAGCGTCGTGTCGACCCGCGCGGCGTCCAGCGTGCGCACCAGCATCTGCCCGAAGAGGTCGGTCGACAGGCCCCAGAAGAAGCCCGCCGGCGCCCCCAGCCGCCCCAGCGCGATGGCGGTGTTGAACACCGCGCCCCCGGCATGGGGGGCGAAGGCGGGTTCGTCTGCCGTTGTCCGGCAGGGCAGCATGTCGATCAGCGCCTCGCCGCAGCACAGGATCATCGGGCGTTCCTTCCGTTCGGGCCTTGGGCGCTTTCTACGGGCGGCGGGCCGCGGCGGCAACGGGCTTGATCCGCATCAAGGCGGGCAGGGCGCGGCGGGCCGATACTGCAGGCCGTTTCACCCCCGCAACGGAGGATAAGATGGTCGAGACATCGCAGGCGCCGGGCTTCTGGCCCTCGCTTTACGAACCCTTCCGCGCCATGGGCAGCCGTCTGGCCCACTGGCTGTTGCCTGCATCCGAGGCCAGTTCGGATGCCGCGGCCTATCGCATCGCGATGGAGCTGCCCGGCGTGGCCGAAGAGGACATCCACCTGTCCATCGACGAGGGCTTGCTGACGCTGAAGGGCGAGAAGAAGGTCGCGCGCGAGGAGAAGGGCGAGACCTGGTATTTCAGCGAACGCCAGTTCGGGGCCTTTGCCCGCAGCTTCCGTCTGCCCACCGATGCCGATGCCGCGGGCATCAGGGCCGTGCTGAGGGACGGCGTGCTGACGGTGACGGTGCCGAAGAAGCCTGCTGCCCCGGCCACGACGCGCGTGCCCATCGCGCGCGGCTGATCGGGCGACGGCGGCGCGGGGGCGCGGGCCCCCCGCCGTCCTCAGGCCGTGAACCAAGGCGCCAGATTGGCGCGGATGCGGTCCAGCACGGTGTCGCCGGTCAGGTCGGGCACGAAGGTCTCGCCGGTGATGGCCTGATAGGCCTCGACATAGGCGCGGCTGGTGGCGGCGATCATGTCGGCCGGGATTTCGGGGATCGGGTCGTGATAGGGGTCGCAGCGGGCGGCCACCCAGGCGCGGATCACGTCCTTGTCCCAGCTGGGCGGGCGGGTGCCCGCGGCAAAGGCGGTCGCATAGCCGTCGGCCAGCCAGTAGCGCGAACTGTCGGGGGTGTGGATTTCGTCGGCGATGCGCAGGGTGCCTTCGTCGTCGATCCCGAATTCGTATTTCGTGTCGACCAGGATCAGGCCGCGTTCGGCTGCCATCGCCTGGCCGCGGGTGAACAGCGCCAGCGCGCGGGCCGAGACCTCGTCCCATTGCGCGGCGGTCAGCAGGCCCTGGTCCACGATCTGCGCGGGCGTCAGCGGTTCGTCATGGCCGCCGTCAAAGGCCTTGGACGTGGGCGTGAGGATCGGGGCGGGCAGGGGCGCGTTGTCGCGCAGGCCGTCGGGCAGGGTCTGGCCATACATCTGCCGCAGCCCCTGGCGATACATCGTCAGGATCGAAGTGCCGGTGGTGCCCGCCAGATAGCCGCGCACCACGATTTCCACCGGCAGGATCGTCACCCTGCGGCCGATCACCACATTGGGGTCGGGGTAGGCCAGCACATGGTTGGGGCAAAGATCCGCGGTCGCCTGAAACCAGTAGCGCGCCATCTGCGTCAGCACCTGGCCCTTGTAGGGGATCGCGGCCAGGATCCGGTCAAAGGCGCTGATCCGGTCGGTGGCGATCAGGATGCGCCGGGCCGGCTGGTCGGCGGTGGCGGGCAGGTCATAGCAGTCGCGCACCTTGCCGTAATAGGGGTTCGGCAGTTCGGGGATGCGGGCATGGGGCAGGGTGCGCATGGGGGCCTGTGGCATCTGTTGGGCGGCGGGGATGCGCCCCCCTTGCGCGCAGGTGGGGCGGCCTGTCAAGGGCCGCCCGGCCCTAGCGGTTCTGCGCCACCAGCGCGACACCGGCGGCCAGGGCAAGGCCCGCCAGAACGGCCAGCGCGATCTTCCACGCGCTCCACGGCCGTTCGCCGCGCACCTTGCCGGTCTGGCCGTTGACGACAAAGCGGTAGGTGCGGCCGTTGTATTTGTAGGCCGCCATCCAGACCGGCAGCAGGACGTGCTTGAACGTCTCGGCCGACCAGTCGGTGTCGATCCGGTCCACGCGCTGTTCGTCGCCGCCGATGTCGTGGCGCACGTCCTGATGGATGACCGCGGCCATCCGCTCGCGCGCCAGATCGTGGCCATCGGCCAGCGCGACGGTATAGCCCTCGGCCGTGAAGCCGGCCAGGTACTCGGGGCGATAGGCGGTCAGGGCGGACAGGTCCCAGGGTTCCAGCGCCTCGGTATAGCTGCGCGGCAGGCTCTGGCTGGCCAGAACCAGCACATCGTCGAACCGCCGCGCCACGCGGCCTGCGCGCGGCGACCAGCGGGTGCGGCGTACCTGTTCCTGGCGCGTCTGGGGGCCGTTCTTGGTCTGCACCCGCACGGTGCGGGTTTCGTAGTAGTAATCCCCCCGCGCCCCGCGATAGGCGCTTCGGGTGGCGGCGTCGAACGTCCAATAGGGCACATAGAGCCCCGCCATCGCGCGCCCCTTGCGGGCATAGTCGACCAGCCCGTTCGGCGCGAACCACAGCCGGCCCAGCCAGGCCGTCATCGCCGCCCGCGCCGCGCGTTCGTCCAGCGCGAAGGGGATCAGAGCCTGCGGCTTGATCTGCCGCGCGGTGCCGGTGCCGGTGACCACGGGCGTGGCACAGAACGGGCATTCCATGGCGTGTTCGGCGCCCTGGAACTCAATCAGCGCGCCGCAGTTGGGGCAGGGGGTCTGGCGGACATCCTCGACCGCGTCGGACGGCAGGTCGCGCGCCAGCCCGCGCGCCAGGTCGATTTCGCCCAGCAGGCGCGGCCGCGCCTCGGGTGAGGCGGGGATCTTCTGGCGGTGGCCGCAATGGTCGCAGACCAGTTCGGTCTGGCCCGGTTCATAGCGCAGGTCAGCGCCGCAGGCCTGACAGGGCCAGCGGTGGTCGGTGTCGTCCACGTCAGACCCCCGGCGGCGGCGGGGGCGGCGGCACCTGGGCAAAGACCGTGGCCAGCGCGGGCAGGTCGCCCGCGGGGCGCCAGCCGTCCTGACCGGCGGTCCAGACC
>JACXUX010000470.1 GCA_014763725.1 Rhodobacterales bacterium | reverse complement strand
ACATCGGAATGATCGCCGAAGATCGACAGCGCATGCGTCGCCACGCTGCGTGCGGCCACATGCAGGCAGAAGGGCGTGAGTTCCCCCGCGATCTTGTAAAGGTCGGGCAGCATCAGCAGCAGCCCCTGCGAGGCGGTGAAGGTCGTGGTCAGGGCACCCGCTGTCAGCGCCCCGTGCACCGCGCCCGCAGCCCCGCCCTCGGACTGCATCTCCACCACCTGCGGCACGCTGCCCCACAGGTTCGCCCGCCCGTCTGCCGCCCATTGGTCGGCATGTTCGCCCATGACCGAGGCCGGCGTGATCGGGTAGATCGCGACGACCTCGCTGAGGCGGTAGGCGATGCCCGCCACCGCCTCGTTGGCGTCGATGGTGCGGATCAGGTCCATCGCCTAGAGCATTTCAAGGGCAAGCGCGATGCCCTGCCCGCCGCCGATGCACAGCGTCACGACGCCCTTCTTCAGCCCGTCGCGCTGCATCGAATGGATCAGCCGCGTGGTCAGCACCGCGCCCGAGGCCCCGATCGGGTGGCCATGCGCGATGGCGCCGCCTTCGACGTTGACGATATCTTCGGGCAGGCCCAGATCGCGCAGGACGGCCAGCGCGATGGCCGCGAAGGCCTCGTTGATCTCGACCCGGTCCAGATCGCCCACCGTCCAGCCCGCGCGATCGAGCGCCTGGCGCACGGCCGGCACGGGGCCGATGCCGAACATGCCCGGTTCCACCGCCCCAACGCCGAAGGACGCGATCCGGGCCAGCGGCGCCAGCCCGGCGTCTTCGGCGAACCCGCGTTCGGCCACGATCATCGCCGCCGCGCCCGAGTTCAGCCCCGGCGCATTGCCGGCGGTGATGGTGCCGTCCTTGCGGAAGGCCGGTCTCAGACGGGCCAGCGACTCGAGCGTCGTCTCGGGCCGGTTGTGTTCATCCCTGGCAAAGCTCTCCGGCCCCTTGCGGCCCTTCACCTCGACCGGCGCGATCTCTGCCTCGAACAGCCCCGCTGCCTGCGCCGCGGAAAACCGCTGTTGCGACCGCAGGGCCCAGGCATCCTGATCGGCGCGGCTGATGGAATATTTCGTGACCAGATCCTCGGTGTGCCAACCGGAATGGTCCCGTTGTACGTTCCCAAGGCGGTCCGGACGGGGGCACAGATGACGGCTTCCCTGGCAAAGGCCATAATGGCTCTCCGATGATGAGGACTAGCGTCAGATTGCTGAAAATCATCTTCCTGACACTGATTTAGGTCAAGCATCTGGCGTTGGACGCCATTAGTCTTCTCCGTGGTTTCGAGGCGCTCTGCCATCCGTCCAGCGCGTTCGCCAGATCGCGAGCAGGGACAGGAGCACTGTGAAAACGATGGCGCCGTATCGGAGCGCCGCCCACATCCACGGGCTGGCATAGAAGCCAGTGAGGAGCGCGGCGATCACCGCCGTCCTCGTTTCCAATCGTCGAGCCGGGCGTAGATCGTGACCGCGATCCCACCGAGCGCCACGGCGATGAACACCCAGCGGAGGGAATCGAGGTAAGGCACGAGCGGCAGGATCGCGGATTGCGTCTCGGCCAGAACGCTCTGCGCAACCTCCACCCCGGCAGCGCCCAGCGTGGCTACGCCTGCCGCGCCACCCCCCTTCATCGTGCGGCTGTCGGCCAGCACTTCGCGCGCGGGCGGCGTTTCGGCTGCAAATGCCGTCGCCCGCACCGGGAACCGCTCGCCCCACTGGCGCACGGGGCCGAGGTCGACGTGCATGAAGCCCGAGCGCGGATAGAAACCGAAGCCGAGGAACCCGACCTCGCGGGCTGCTGCCTCGAAGGCCACCGGGTCGTGGTTCGCCATGGCGATGTCGAAGGCGGCGCCGTCGAGATGCTTCGACCGGGTGGCGCCGCCCACAGCACGGTTGTGCTCGGGGCTGCGATAGGCGGAGCGGACGATCAGCGGTTTGCCCAGCAGATTGCGCTGCGCCTGCGGCCTGTCGAGCGCGGGCTCGTTGACCAGCAGCTTGCCGGTGCCCCGGCAGGCGATCTCGGCGGGCGAGAAATTCGGCCAGCGCCACGCGCTTTCCGGCATCTGGCGCCAATGGCGGTTGAAGGTCGTCGTCATGCAGCCCCCCGCA
>JACXUX010000469.1 GCA_014763725.1 Rhodobacterales bacterium | reverse complement strand
GCCCCTCACCCCGGGCCGGAAGTCGCGCGGCAAGGCCGTCAGCTACGACAAGCGCCGCAACCGGATCGAGATCATGTTCGGCAGGCTGAAGGACTGGCGCCGCATCGCCACCCGCCATGACAGGTGCCCGAAGGTCTTCCTCTCCGCCGTCGCCCTCGCCGCGACCGTCCTGTTCTGGCTTTGACGATCAATGAGTCTGGAGCCTAGGCGTCGAACAGGTCGCCCGTGCCCGGCCGGGGATCGGGCGGGCGCGGCGGGTCGAGGCCCAGGTGCCGCCAGGCCCGCGCGCCCAGCATCCGCCCGCGCGGCGTGCGTTGCAAAAGACCCTGCTGCAGCAGATAGGGTTCGATCACCTCCTCGATCGCATCGCGGCTTTCGCTGAGCGCGGCGGCGATCGTCTCGACCCCCACGGGGCCGCCGCCGTAATGGTCGGCAAGCAGTTGCAGATAGCGCCGGTCGGCACCGTCGAGGCCGAGGCGATCGACGCCCAGCCGCGTCAGCGCATGATCGGCCAGCGCGCGGGTGATGTGGCCGCCGCCCTCGACCACGGCGAAATCGACCACGCGGCGCAGCAGCCGGCCGGCGATGCGGGGGGTGCCGCGGGCGCGGCGGGCGATCTCGCGGCAGCCCGCGTCCTCGGCCGTGACGCCCAGGAGGCGCGCGCCGCGGGTGACGATCTGGTGCAGTTCATCCTCGGTATAGAACTGCAGGCGGGTGGGGATGCCGAAACGGTCGCGCAGCGGCGTGGTCAGCAGGCCCAGCCGCGTGGTGGCCCCGACCAGGGTGAAGGGCTGCAGGTCGATGCGGACGGTGCGCGCGGCCGGCCCCTCGCCGATCACCAGGTCGAGCGCGAAATCCTCCATCGCGGGGTAGAGCACCTCCTCGACCACCGGCGAGAGGCGGTGGATCTCGTCGATGAAGAGCACGTCGCGCGGTTCGAGATTGGTCAGGATCGCCGCCAGATCGCCCGGCCGGGCCAGCACCGGCCCCGAGGTCATGCGGAACCCCACCCCCAGTTCGCGCGCCATGATCTGCGCCAGCGTCGTCTTGCCGAGGCCGGGGGGGCCGTGAAAGAGGGTGTGGTCCATCGCCTCGGCCCGGCGGCGGGCGCTTTCGATGAAGATGCGCAGGTTGGCGCGGGCTTCGTGCTGACCGATGAAGTCGTCGAGTGCCTGCGGCCGTAGCGCGCGGTCCGCGTCTTCGGGCAGAGCATCGGGGCGAAGGGCAGGATCGGGCTGGACCATGCCGGAACAATCGCGGAACGCGGGGGCGGGTGCAAGGGCCAACCTGCGGGCGCGGCGGCGGCGGGCCGCAGGGGGGCTGTCTGCCCCCCTCT
>JACXUX010000468.1 GCA_014763725.1 Rhodobacterales bacterium | reverse complement strand
CCGCCAACCCGACCGCCCCCGCGCCGCCCTGCGTGCTGCGGATGGAGGCGGTCGACAAGACCTTCCTCGGCGGGGTGACCGCGCTGAAGTCCATGTCGCTGGCGGTGCATCAGGGCGAATTCCTGTCGCTGCTGGGTCCGTCGGGCTGCGGCAAGTCCACCGCGCTGCGGCTGATCGCGGGGCTGATGCCGCCCACCGCGGGCCACATCCGGTGGGAGGGCGGCCAGGCCCCCGGCGATCTGGGCGTGGTCTTTCAGGAACCCACGCTGATGCCCTGGGCCACGGTCGCGCAGAACGTCTGGCTGCCCTTCCGCCTGCGCGGCCTGTCCTTTGACAAGGTGCGCGACCAGGTGATGCAGATGCTGGACCTGGTGGGGCTGGCGCGGTTTCACGACGCCTATCCGCGCCAGCTGTCGGGCGGCATGAAGATGCGCGTGTCGATCGCCCGCGCGCTGGTGACCCGGCCGCGGCTGATCCTGATGGACGAACCCTTTGCCGCGCTGGACGAAATCACCCGCCAGCGGCTGAACGCCGACCTGCTGGCGATCCGCGGACAGATCGGCTGCACCGTGATCTTTGTCACACATTCGGTCTTCGAAAGCGTGTTCCTGTCCGACCGCATCGTGGTGATGGCCGCCCGCCCCGGCCGCGTGGTGCAGGAGTTGCGCGTGGACGAGACGGGCCCCCGGGATGAGGCCTTCCGCACCTCGGCCGCCTATGCCGCCCATGCCCGCGCGGCCAGCGACGCGCTGCACCACGCCATGGGGGACGCCGCGTGACCATGACCGACCGCCGCTTGATGGCGCCCCCTGCCCCCGCCCCCGCGCCCGCCGTCGACGCGGACGAGCTGCGCCGCGCCCGCGCCGCGCGCATCGAGGGCGTGGCGAAATGGCTGCTGCCCGTGCTGGTGCTGGCGCTGGGGGTGCTGGCCTGGGACCGGGTCGTGGTCTGGAACGACATCCCGCATTACATCCTGCCCGGGCCGCGGCTGGTGCTGGCCACGCTGGTCAAGGACTGGGCGATCCTGTCCGATGCGCTGCTGGTCACGCTGCAGATCACGCTGATGGCGCTGGCGGTGGCGGTGCTGGGCGGGGTGGGGCTGGCGGTGCTGTTCAACCTCAGCCGCTGGGCCGAGATGTCGTTCTACCCCTATGCCGTGATCCTGCAGGTCACCCCTGTGGTCAGCATCGCGCCGCTGATCTTCATCTATGTCGACAGCCGGATGGCGGGGCTGCTGCTGTGCGCCTGGATCGTGGCCTTCTTTCCGATCCTGTCGAACACCACGCTGGGCCTGCGGTCGGCCGACCGCAGGCCCAGCGTGGTGTTCGACAGGATCGGAA
>JACXUX010000139.1 GCA_014763725.1 Rhodobacterales bacterium | reverse complement strand
GGCCCCAGACTGCGGCAAAGCGCCCCCGCCCTGCAAGCGGGCGGCGCGGCGGGACGCCGCGTCACGCGGTGCCGCGCGTCAGACGGTGCCGTCGGTGAACTGCAGCCGCGCCAGCCGGGCGTAAAGCCCGCCCTCGGCCACCAGATCGTCGTGCCGGCCCTGCGCCACGATGCGCCCCCCCTCCATCACCACGATGCGGTCGGCGCGCTTGACCGTGGCCAGCCGGTGCGCGACCACGATGGTCGTGCGCCCCTGCGCCAGCCGCGCCACCGCCGCCTGCACCGCGCGTTCGGATTCGGCATCCAGCGCGCTGGTCGCCTCGTCCAGCAGCAGCACGGGGGCGTCGCGCAGGATGGCGCGGGCGATGGCGATGCGCTGCTTCTGCCCGCCCGACAGCAGGATGCCGCGTTCGCCCACCTGCGTGTCATAGCCCTGCGGCAGCGCCGCCAGAAAGTCGTGCGCGGCGGCGGCGCGGGCGGCGGCCTCGACCTCGGCATCGCTGGCCTGGGGGCGGCCGAAGCGGATGTTTTCCCGCGCGGTGGCGGCAAAGATCACCGGGTCCTGCGGCACCAGCGCGATGGCGCGGCGGAAGTCGGCGCGCGCCATCTGTCGCAGGTCGATGCCGTCCAGGGTGACCGCGCCCTCTTGCGGGTCATGGAAGCGCTGGATCAGCTGCAGCACCGTGGTCTTGCCCGCGCCCGAGGGGCCGACCAGCGCCACCGTCTCGCCCGGGGCCACGGTCAGGTCCACCCCGTCCAGCGCCGGCGTCCCGGGGCGCGACGGATAGCGGAACCCCACGCCGCGAAAGGCGATCTCGCCCCGCACGGGGCGCGGCAGGGCGACCGGCGCGGGCGGATCCTGCACCGCATCCTCGGCCTGCAACAGCTCGACCAGGCGTTCGGTCGCCCCCGCCGCGCGCTGCAATTCGCCCCAGATTTCCGACAGCGCGCCGACCGACCCCGCCACCATGACGGCAAAGATCACGAACTGCACCAGTTCGCCGATCGACATCGCGCCCGCGCGCACGTCGCGCGCGCCGATCCACAGCACGCCCACGATGCCCGCAAAGACCAGGAAGATCACGATCACCGTCATCACCGCCCGCGTGCCGATGCGGGTCTTGGCAGACGAGAAGCTGAGCTCGGTCACCCGGGCAAAATCGGCGCGGGTCTCGGCCTCATGCGTGAAGGCCTGCACGGTCTGCACCGCCAGCAGCGCCTCGGACGCGGTGCCGGACGAGGCGGCAATCCAGTCCTGGTTCTCGCGGCTCAGCTTGCGCAGGCGGCGGCCCAGCACCACGATGGGCACCACGACCGCCGGCACGATCAGCAGCACCAGCCCCGTCAGCTTGGCCGAGGTCGCCATCAGCAGCGCCAGCCCGCCCACCAGCATCAGCAGGTTGCGCAGCGCGACGGACACCGACGATCCGATGACCGACAGGATCAGCGTGGTGTCGGTGGTCAGCCGGCTGAGCACCTCGCCCGTCAGGATGCGTTCGAAGAAGGCGGGCGACAGGCCCGAGATGCGGTCGAACAGCGCGCGGCGGATGTCGGCCACGACCCGTTCGCCCAGCAGCGTGACCAGGTAGTAGCGCAGCCCCGTGCCCACCGCCAGCAGGCCCGCAATCCCCAGGAAGGCCAGGAAATACTGGTCCAGCAGTTCGGCGCTGCCGGTCTGGAAGCCGTCGACCACCCGGCGCACGGCAATGGGCAGGATCAGGCTGACCCCCGCGGTCAGCGTCAGCGCCAGGCCTGCGCCCAGTGCCTGCATCCGGTAGGGCGCGATGAACGGCACCAGCCCCCGCAGCGCGCCCATCTGCCGCGATTTCGCCCGTTCCTCTGCCGTCGTCGTGGTCCCGCGCGCCATCCGCCTCTCCCCTTGCCCACCGGGGGGGTTTAGGCGCAGCCGCCCGCGCGGGCAAGCGTCGCCTGCAGGGACGGGGCTTCACCCCGCCCCCGCGCTGTGCCACGTTGCGGGCCGGAGGATGCCATGCCCGCTGCCGTTGTCGTCTTTGACGCCTATGGAACGCTGTTCGACGTGACCGCCGCCGCGCGCGTGGCGGCGGCCGAACCGGCCTTTCCGCAGCTGGCCGCGGTCTGGCCGCGGCTGGCGGCCGACTGGCGGCGCAAGCAGCTGGACTACAGCTGGCTGCGCACGATCATGGGCCTGCATGCCGATTTCGCCCAGGTGACGGCCCAGGCGCTGGACTGGGCGCTGGCCGCGCAGGGGCTGGACGACCCCGCCCTGCGGGCGCGGCTGATCGCGCTTTATGACCGGCTGGAGACCTACCCCGAGGTGCCGGGGATGCTGGCCGCGCTGGGCCGGGCGGGGCTGCCCGCCGCGATCCTGTCGAACGGCTCGCCCACGATGCTGGCCGCCGCCGTGGGCCATGCCGGGCTGGGCGGGCATCTGGCCGCCGTGCTCTCGGTCGAGGAGGCCGGCATCTTCAAGCCCGCGCCGCAGGTCTATGCGCTGGTGGGCGCGCGGTTCGGCGTGACGCCCGACCGGGTGCTGTTCGTGTCGTCGAACGGCTGGGACGTGGCCGGGGCGGCGGCCTTCGGCTTTCGCACCGTCTGGGTCAACCGCGCGGCCGAGCCGGTGGACCGCCTGCCCCATGGCCCCGCGCATCAGCTGCCCGACCTGACCCGCATACCGGAGATCGCCCTGTCGTGACCGCCCATTTCACCGCCCCCGACGGCGCGCGCCTGGCCTATGACGACCGCGGCGCGGGCCTGCCCGTGCTGTGCCTGGCCGGGCTGACGCGCAGCATGGCCGATTTCGACGACCTGGCCCCGCATCTGCCCGATGTGCGGCTGATCCGCATGGATTACCGCGGCCGCGGCGCGTCGGACTTCACGGGGCCTGCCACCTATACCGTCCCGCAAGAGGCGCAGGATGCGCTGGCGCTGCTGGACCATCTGGGGCTGTCGCAGACGGCGATCCTGGGCACCTCGCGCGGGGGGCTGGTGGGCATGTTCCTGGCCGCCACGGCGCGGGGGCGGCTGCGGGGGCTGTGCCTGAACGACGTAGGCCCGGTGATCGAACAGGCGGGGCTGGACCGGATCTTCCTCTACCTGGGCCGGCGGCCCAGCGCGCCCACGCATCAGGCCCTGGCCGAGGCGATGGCCCGCACCCTGCCGGGCTTTGCCCATGTGCCGCCCGACCGCTGGCTGGCCGAGGCGCGCCGCCAGACCCGACAGACGGCGCAGGGGCTGGAGCTGACCTATGACCCCGCGCTGCGCGATGCCTTCCTGGCGGCCTTTGCCGGTCCCGCGCCCGACCTGTGGCCGCTGTGGGACGCCTGCGCGGGCCTGCCCTGCGCGCTGATCCGCGGCGCGGGGTCCGACCTGCTGTCGCCTGCCACCGCGGACGAGATGGCGCGCCGCCACCCCGGCCTGATCCGGGCCGAGGTGCCCGACCGCGGCCATATCCCCTTTCTGGACGAACCCGAATCGCTGGCCGCGATCCGCGCCTGGATCGCGCAGATGGAGACCGAGGCATGACCGACATCGCGATGATCGAGGCCGCAGCCGCCCGCCTGGCCGGCAGGGTGCGGCGCACGCCGCTGCTGTCGTCGCCCTTTCTGGACCGGATCGCGGGGCGGCGCGTGCTGGTCAAGGCCGAATGCCTGCAGCACACCGGCAGCTTCAAGTTCCGCGGCGCCTGGTCGGCGGTCTCGGCCCTGACGCCCGAGGTGCGCGCCCGCGGCGTGCTGGCCTATTCCAGCGGCAACCATGCCCAGGGCGTGGCCTGGGCCGCGGCGCTGCACGGGGTTCCGGCCGTCATCATCATGCCCGCCGATGCCCCCGCGGTGAAGATCGACAACACCCGCGCCCTGGGGGCCGAGGTGGTGCTGTATGACCGCGCCACCGAAAGCCGCGAGGCGATCGGCACCGCGATCGCGGCGGACCGCGGGCTGACGCTGATCCGCCCCTATGACCAGCCGCAGGTGATCGCGGGCCAGGGCACCACGGGGCTGGAGATCGCCGAACAGGCCGCGGACCAGTGCGTGACCCGGGCCGATGTGCTGGTCTGCTGCGGCGGCGGCGGGCTGACGGCGGGCATTGCGCTGGCGCTGGCGGCCCGGGCGCCCGGCCTGCGGGCGCGGCCCGCGGAACCGGCGGGTTTTGACGACACTGCCCGCAGCCTGGCCGCCGGCCAGCGGCTGCGCAACGCCGCCGCCGCGGGGTCGATCTGCGATGCCATCGTCACCCCCGAGCCGGGCGAGATCACCTTCCCCATCCTGCAGCAGCTGGCGGGCCCGGGCCTGGTCGTCACCGATGACGAGGCGATGGAGGCCATGGCGCTGGCCTTTGCCCGGCTGCGCATCGTGCTGGAACCGGGCGGGGCGGTGGCGCTGGCCGCAGCGCTGTTCCGGCCCGACCAGATCGCGGGCGATGCGGTGGTCGCCGTCGCCTCGGGCGGGAATGTCGATGCCGCGCTGTTCGCGCGCGCGCTGGCGCGGGCCTAGGCGGCCGTGCCGCTGGTCTGGCTGGACGACATCCGCCTGAACGCGCAGGTCTCGGGGCCCGCGGACGGGCCCGCGCTGGTGCTGGCCCATGCGCTTGGCACCGACCTGACGCTGTGGGACGCGGTGGTGCCGCTGCTGCCGCCCGGGCTGCGCGTGCTGCGGTTCGACGCGCGCGGCCACGGCGGGTCGGACGTGCCGCCCGCGCCCTATGCCATGGGCGCGCTGATCCGCGATGCCGAACGGCTGATCGACCATTTCGCCCTGCACGAGGGGGTGGTGGCCGGCGTGTCGATGGGCGGGATGGTGGCCCAGGGTCTGGCCATCAAGCGGCCCGACCGGATCCGCGCGCTGGTGCTGTCGAACACCGCGGTCAAGATCGCCACGCCCCGGGTCTGGCAGGACCGCATCGCCCAGGTGCGCGCGGGCGGGGTGGCGGCGATCGCGCCCGCCACCGTCGACCGCTGGTTCCCCCGCCCCTTCCGCGACGGCGACACCGCACGCCACTGGCAGGCGCGGCTGGCCGCCACCCCGGTTCAGGGCTGGTGCGGCTGTGCCGCGGCCATCGCGGGGACCGACTTCTACACCCCCGCCGCCGCGCTGACGCTGCCGGTGCTGGCGGTGGCGGGCGGGCACGACGGCAGCACCCCCGCCGATCTGGTGGCGGAAACCGCGGCGCTGATCCCCGGCGCGCGGTTCCACCTGATCCGCGCGGCGGGCCATCTGCCGATGATCGACCGGCCGGCCGACTGGGCCGCCGCCGTGACGGACTTCCTGAAGGAGATCGGCCATGTCTGACCTGCGCTTCCTGCTGGTTCACGGGTCCTGCCACGGCGCCTGGTGCTGGGACCGGGTGCTGCCGCATCTGGCCCCGCATGCGGTGCGCGCCACCGACCTGCCCGGCCATGGCGCCGATCCCACGCCCGCCGCGCAGGTGACGCTGGACCTTTATGCCCGGGCGATCCTGACGGCGGCGCGGGACATGGGCGGGCCCGTGGTGCTGGTGGGCCATTCCATGGCGGGCTATCCCATCACCCGCGCGGCCGAGATCGACCCCACCGCCATCGCCCGCCTGGTCTATGTCTGCGCCTATGTGCCGCGGTCGGGGATGTCGCTGGCCGACATGCGCCGCGCAGGCCCCCGCCAGCCGCTGCGCCAGGCGATTCGGCTGGCCCCGGACGGCGTCACCTTCACCATCGACCCTGGCCAGGCGCGGGCGGTGTTCTACCACGACTGTTCCGACGCGGATGCGGCCTATGCAATTCCGCGCCTGGGGCCGCAGCCGGTGCTGCCGCAGGAAACGCCGATGGACGTGACCGACCGGTCGCGCGGGCTGCCGCGGCACTATATCCGCTGCCTCGATGACCGGACGATCCCGCCGGAATACCAGGACACCATGACCGCCGACTGGGCCCGGGGAACAGTCAGCACCCTGCCCTGCGGCCATTCGCCCTTCTTCGCCTGCCCCGGGGACCTGGCCGCGCGGCTGATCGCCGCGGCGCGCGCGGCGATCTGACGGCCCGGTTGACGCAGGGCGCGGGCTGGGGCTTGCTGCGCGTTGACCCCTGCGCCCAGCCCCCCGGTGATGCCGCTTTACCGTCTGCTCGACCGTCTGTTTCCGAACAGCTTAACGGCCAAGCTGGTCTTCGTGGCCTTCGTGGGCATCCATGTGCCGCTGATCGCTACGCTGGCCGGGCTGGCGCTGCGGTCGGCCGGGGCGCCGGCGGGGACGGGCCTGGTCGCGGTGCTGGTGGGGGCGACGCTGGCCGGCACGCTGGCCACGCTGGTTGCGTTGCGGGCCGTGCTGCGGCCGCTCTACCGCATCGAAAGCGCGCTCGCGCGGTTCGAGGCCGACGGCACGCCGACCGACCTGCCCCAGGGGCACCGCGACCAGCTGGGCCGGCTGATGCGCCGCTGCAACGAACTGACGCGCCACATGGGCCAGCGCATCGCGGAAAAGACGGTTGAGGCCGAGACCGACCCGCTGACCGGGGTGCTGAACCGCCGCGGCTTTGACCGGCGGCTGCGCGGCCAGGGCGAGGGCGCGGTGGTCCTGCTGGATCTGGACGGGTTCAAGGCGGTGAACGACCGCATCGGCCATGCCGCGGGCGACCGGCTGCTGTGCGCGGTGGCCCGCCAGCTGGCGGCGGCGTTGCGACAGGGCGACGTGCTGGCCCGGCTGGGGGGCGACGAATTCGCCGTCTGGCTGCCGGGCGCGGGCCAGGCCGAGGCGCGCGCCGTGGCCGGACGGCTGCGCGCCGCGGTGGCCGCACTGCCGCAGGACAGCGGCACCCCGGTCACGCTGTCGGGCGGGGTGGCGGTGACGCGGCCCGGCCAGACCCTGGCCGAAACGCTGGAAACCGCCGACCGCGCGCTGCGCCGGGCCAAGATCGGCGACCGGATCGGCCCCGCGCCGGGGATTGCGGCGACGCAAACCCCCACCTGCCGCGATTAGGCCGGGTCAGCCGGCCGGATCGGGCCGCGCCGCGGTGCCGGCCAGCAACCCGCCGTCCAGCGCCAGGTCCGCCCCCGTCATGTAGCCCGCCGCGTCCGAGGCCAGCAGCACCGCCAGCGCGGCCACCTCCTCGGGCTGACCGAACCGGCGCAGCGGCGTGTCGGCCACGATCGCCGCCATCCGCGCGGCGCGGTCGGGGCCGGTGCCCAGCATCGGCTCCCACATCGGGGTCAGGATCGCGGCGGGCGAGATCGAGTTGCAGCGGATGTTCAGGTCGCGTTCGGCACAGTAGAGCGCAACGCTGCGCGTGTGGTTCAGCACCGCCGCCTTGGACGCCACGTAGTTGACCTTGAATAACGCATTCAGGCTGATGTGACAGGCTGATACTGGCGACGCAGATGGTGGGCCGCATTCAGAATGGTGGCGACAAACCAGGCA
>JACXUX010000467.1 GCA_014763725.1 Rhodobacterales bacterium | reverse complement strand
GGTGGCGGGCACCGCCGCGGCGGGGGCTGCGGCGGGCGCGGTATCGGGGGCTTCGCCGTCCTCCAGCAGCAGGGCGATCGGGGCGTTGACCTTGACGCCCGCGGTGCCCTCGGCCACCAGCAGGCGGCCGACGATGCCTTCGTCCACTGCCTCGAACTCCATCGTGGCCTTGTCGGTCTCAATCTCGGCGATGATCTGGCCGGCCTTGACCGTGTCGCCCTCTTTCACCAGCCATTTCGCCAGCGTGCCTTCGTCCATCGTGGGCGAAAGCGCGGGCATCAGGATTTGCGTGGCCATGCTGTGCCCCCCTAGCGGTAGCAGACGGATTTGACGGCGGCCACGACCTCGGCCGGCGTGATCAGCGCCAGGCGTTCCAGGTTCGCGGCATAGGGCATCGGCACATCCTTGCCGGTGCAGTTGACCACCGGCGCGTCCAGATAGTCGAAGGCGCGCTGCATGATCACCGCCGACAGGTGGTTGCCAATGGCGCCGACGGGGAAGCCCTCTTCCACCGTGACGCAGCGGTTGGTCTTCATCACGCTGGCGATGACCGTGTCATAGTCGATGGGCCGCAGCGTGCGCAGGTCGATCACCTCGGCCGAGATGCCCTCGGCCGCCAGCTGGTCGGCGGCATCCAGCGTGTGGGCCATGCCGATGCCGAAGCTGACCAGGGTGACATCCGTCCCCTCGCGCCAGACGCGGGCCTTGCCGAAGGGGATCGTGAAATCCTCGATCTGCGGCACCTCGAAGGACCGGCCGTAGAGGATCTCGTTCTCGAGGAACACCACGGGGTTGGGGTCGCGGATGGCGGATTTCAGCAGGCCCTTGGCGTCGGCGGCCGAATAGGGCATCGCCACCTTGAGCCCAGGGATCATCGCATACCAGGCGGCATAGTCCTGGCTGTGCTGGGCCGCCACGCGGGCCGCCGCGCCGTTCGGGCCGCGGAAGACGACGGGGCTGCACATCTGGCCGCCGGACATGTACAGCGTCTTGGCCGCCGAGTTGACGATGTGGTCGATCGCCTGCATGGCGAAGTTGAAGGTCATGAACTCGACGATCGGCTTCAGCCCGCCCCACGAGGCGCCGACGCCGATGCCGGCAAAGCCCATTTCGGTGATCGGCGTGTCGACCACGCGGCGGGGGCCGAATTCGTCCAGAAGGCCCTGGCTGATCTTGTAGGCGCCCTGGTATTCGCCCACCTCTTCGCCCATCAGCAGGACGGTGGGGTCGGCGCGCATCTCTTCGGCCATCGCCTCGCGCAGGGCCTCGCGCACGGTCATTGTCTTCATCGGCGTGCCTTCGGGCCAGTCGGGGCTGGCGCGCGGGACCACGGCCACCGGCGCGGCGGGGG
>JACXUX010000138.1 GCA_014763725.1 Rhodobacterales bacterium | reverse complement strand
CCCCTGCCCCCGCCACCGACCCGATGACCCGGATCGAGACCGAAAGCCTGACGCCCGAGGGCCCGCTGCTGCGCGCCCTGATCGCCGAGGCCGCGCTGTCCGACACCGCGCGCGCGCAGATCACCGCGGTGGGCGCCGATCTGGTCACCCGCATCCGCGCCAGCGCCCGGCCCGGGCTGATGGAGGTGTTCCTGGCCGAATACGGCCTGTCCACGGATGAGGGCATCGCCCTGATGTGCCTGGCCGAGGCGCTGCTGCGCGTGCCCGACGCCCCCACGATGGATGCGCTGATCGAGGACAAGATCGCCCCCGCCGACTGGGGCCGGCATCTGGGGCAGTCGGCCTCGAGCCTGGTGAACGCCTCGACCTGGGCCTTGATGCTGACCGGGCGCGTGCTGGACGAAGGCGGCCCGGGCATCGCGGGGCATCTGCGCGGCATGGTCCGCCGCCTGGGCGAGCCGGTGATCCGCACCGCCGTGGCCCGCGCCATGCGCGAGATGGGCCGCCAGTTCGTGCTGGGCGAAACCATCGCCCAGGCGATGGACCGAGCCCGCACGGCCGAGGCGCGCGGCTTCACCCACAGCTACGACATGTTGGGCGAGGCCGCCCGCACCGCCGAGGATGCCGACCGCTATGCCGCGTCCTATGCCGATGCGATCGCGGCCATCGCGAGGGCGGCAACGGCAGGCGACATCCGGGCCAATCCCGGCATCTCGGTCAAGCTGTCGGCGCTGCATCCGCGGTATGAGGTGGCGCAGGAGGCCCGCGTGATGGCCGAACTGGTGCCGCGCCTGACCGCGCTGGCACGTCAGGCGGCCGCGGCCGGCATCGGGCTGAACGTCGATGCCGAAGAGGCCGACCGCCTGGCCCTGTCGCTGCGGGTGATCGCGGCGGCGCTGGCCGATCCGGCCCTGACGGGCTGGGATGGGTTCGGCGTGGTGGTGCAGGCCTATGGCCGGCGCGCCGGCGCGGTGATCGACCTGCTGGACGATCTGGCGCGGGCGCATGACCGGCGGCTGATGGTGCGGCTGGTCAAGGGCGCCTATTGGGATGCCGAGATCAAGCGCGCCCAGGTGCTGGGGCTGGACGGCTTTCCCGTCCTGACGCGCAAGCAGGCGACCGATGTCAGCTATATCGCCAATGCCCGGCGCCTGCTGGCGCGGCGCGACCGGCTGTATCCGCAGTTCGCCACCCACAATGCGCACACCGTGGCGGCGGTGCTGCACATGGCGGCCGAGATGGGCGCGACCCCGGACAGTTATGAATTCCAGCGCCTGCACGGCATGGGCGAACGGCTGCACGACCTGGTCCATGCCGACCACGGCACGCGCTGCCGGATCTATGCGCCGGTGGGGGCGCATCGCGACCTGCTGGCCTATCTGGTGCGGCGGCTGCTGGAAAACGGCGCCAATTCCAGCTTTGTCCACCAGATCGTCGATCAGGCCGTCCCGCCCGAGCGGGTGGCCGCCTGCCCGCTGACGCAGATCGCGGCGATGGAAACGCCCGAGAACCGCGCCCTGCCCACCGGCGCCCAGATCTTCGCGCCGCGGGCCAATTCGCGCGGTTTCGACCTGACCGATGCGCCGACGCTGGCCGCGATTGCCGCCGCCCGCGCGCCCCATGCCCGGGCGCTGTTCGACGCCCGGCCGCGGCTGGCCGGCCCCGTCGCGGGCGGGGCGCGGCAAGCGGTGACCAACCCCGCCACGGGCGAGCCCGTAGGCCATGTTCTGCCCGCCATCGCCCCCGACATCGACACCGCGCTGGCCGCGGCCACCCCCTGGGACGCCCCGCCTCGGACGCGGGCCGAGGTGCTGCGCCGCGCGGCGGACCTTTACGAACAGGACTTCGGCGCGATCTTCGCCCTGCTGACGCGCGAGGCGGGCAAGACCCTGCCCGACGCCGTGGCCGAACTGCGCGAGGCGGTGGATTTCCTGCGCTACTATGCCGATGGCATCGCCACGCTGACCGACCCGCCCCGCGGGCGCGTGGTCGCGATCAGCCCGTGGAACTTCCCTCTGGCGATCTTCACCGGCCAGATCGCGGCGGCGCTGGCCGCGGGCAATGCCGTGCTGGCCAAGCCCGCGCCGCAGACCCCGCTGATCGCCGCGCGGGGCGTGGACCTGCTGATCCGGGCCGGGGTGCCGGCGACCGCGCTGCAGCTGCTGCCGGGCGACGGGGCGGTGGGGGCGGCGCTGACGCGGGATGCGCGCGTGGACGGGGTGGTCTTTACCGGGTCCACCGCCACCGCACGCGCGATCCGGACCAGCATGGCGCAGCATCTGGCCCCGGGCGCGACGCTGATCGCCGAAACCGGCGGGCTGAACGCGATGATCGTCGATTCGACCGCGCTGCCCGAACAGGCGGTGCGGGACATTCTGGCCTCGGCCTTCCAGTCGGCGGGCCAGCGCTGTTCGGCGCTGCGCTGTCTCTATGTCCAGGAAGAGGTGGCCGACCCCGTGCTGCACATGCTGACGGGGGCGATGGATCAGCTCGCGCTGGGCGATCCCTGGCAGCTGGCCACCGACCTGGGCCCGGTGATCGACGCCGCGGCCCGCGATGCGATCGCCGCCCATGTGGCCCGCGCGCGCGCCGAGGGCCGGGTGATCCACGAACGGCCCGCGCCGACGGGCGGCACCTTCGTCGGGCCCGCGCTGATCCGCTTGGGCGGCATCGCCGATCTGGGCGGGCGCGAGGTCTTTGGCCCCGTGCTGCATGTGGCCACCTTCCGCGCGGCCGATCTGGACCGCGTGGTCGAGGCGATCAACGCCACGGGCTATGGCCTGACCTTCGGCCTTCACAGCCGCATCGACGACCGGGTGGACCGGGTGACGGCGCGGGTGCAGGCGGGCAACCTGTATGTCAACCGCAACCAGATCGGCGCGGTGGTGGGCAGCCAGCCCTTCGGGGGCGAGGGGCTGTCGGGCACCGGGCCCAAGGCGGGCGGCCCGCTCTATCTGGCGCGCCTGACCGCGCGGGCAGCCCCCCTGCCCGCGGCCGAGGCGCCCGGGGGCGCGGACAGCCGCCTCCGGCGGGGGTATTTGGGTCAAGAGGAAGGGGCAGTCCCCGCAGCCCCCCCGCCGCTGACCGAGGCCGCCGTGCAGCAGGCCCTGCGAGAGGCCGGCCGCCAGGCCCCGCCGCCCCTGCCCACCGAAACCCTGCCCGGCCCCACGGGGGAATCGAACCGGCTGGGCCAGGCCGCCCGCGACCCGGTGCTGTGCCTCGGGCCCACGCCCGCGCAGGCCCTGGCCCAGGCCGAGGCGGTGCGCGCGCTGGGCGGCGTGGCGGTCGAGGCCCCCGGCCTGCCGCCCGAGGCGCTGGCGCGGCTGGACGGGTTTTCCGCCGCGATCCTGTGGGGGGGCGAGGCGCGCGCGGCCGTGCAGGCGCTGGCGCGGCGGCCGGGGCCGATCCTGCCCCTGATCACCCACTGGCCCGATGCCGGGCATGCGCGGGTCGAACGGCATCTGTGCATCGACACCACCGCCGCGGGGGGCAATGCGCGGCTGCTGTCGGGCGAGGCCGAAGCGGCTTGACGCGCCGGGGCGGATCGGAAACCGTGCCGGCATGTTCCCGATCCGCGACCACAACCCCTCGGGGCGCACGCCCTATGTGACCTGGGCCCTGATCGCGGCGAATGTCGCGGTCTTCCTGACCTACTGGCTGGGGCTGCCGGACGACCGCGCGCTGGAATGGTTCTTCCTGCGCTGGGGGCTGATCCCGGCGCGGCTGATGCAGGGGGACGGCCGGGAAACCGTGCTGACCTCGATGTTCCTGCATGGCGGCTGGGCGCATCTGGGCGGCAACATGCTGTTCCTGTTCATCTTCGGCGACAATCTCGAGGACCGGATGGGCCATGGCCGGTTCCTGCGGTTCTACCTGGCCTCGGGCCTGGCGGCGGCGGCGCTGCAGGTGGCGGCCGATCCCGGATCGCCGATCCCGATGGTCGGTGCCTCGGGCGCGATCGCGGGGGTGATGGGGGGCTATCTGCTGCTGTTTCCCCGCGCCCGGGTGGATGTGCTGATCATCATCGTGATCTTCTTCCGCATCCTGCCCGTGCCGGCCTGGATCCTGCTGGGGCTGTGGTTCGCGATGCAGGTGCTGGGCGGGTTCGCCACGCCGTCGGACATGGGCGGGGTGGCCTACTGGGCACATGCGGGCGGGTTCGTGGGCGGCGTGGCGCTGGGGGTGCCGCTGTGGCTGCGGCTGGGCGGGCCGCGGTTCTGGTGGGCTACGGGCGGCCAGCCGCCCAATCCGGCGGCCGACTATCGCCTGGCGCGCAGCCGCATCCCCGTGGTGCGCCGCCGCCGGTAGGGCGCCCGGTTCCCGCCCGGGAACCGGCCCGTTTCCTGCCCGCAGGAAACGGGTGTCGCGCCGGCCGCGGGCGTCATTCGCCGCGGATGATCCCGCGGAAGGGTTCGAACAGCCCCTGGTTGCCGCAGATCACGGCGCCCTTTTCCAGCGGATCGTCGCCTTCGCGAATGGCCGAGACCATGCCCCCCGCCTCGCGCACCAGGACGATGCCCGCGGCGATGTCCCAGGCGTTGATCCCGCGTTCCCAGTAGCCGTCGAACCGGCCCGCCGCGACATAGGCCATGTCCAGCGCCGCCGACCCCCAGCGCCGCACGCCCGCGCAGGCGGGCATCAGCCGCGCCAGATCCTGCAGCGTGGCCGGCAGCGTGCCGCGGCCGCCAAAGGGCACGCCGGTGGCGAAGATCGACTCGATCATCGTCTTGCGGCCCGACACGCGCAGCCGCCGGCTGTCATTCAGCCAGGCGCCCGCGCCCTTTTCGGCCCAGTACATCTCGTCCTTGGCGGCATCGAAGACGACGCCGGCCACGATCTCGCCCTTGTGTTCCAGCGCGATCGACACCGCCCAGTGGGGCAGGCCGTGCAGGAAGTTGGTCGTGCCGTCCAGCGGATCGACGATCCAGCGGCGGGTGGGGTCCTGACCGGGTTCCTCGCCCGTCTCCTCGCCCAGCCAGCCATAGGTGGGCCGGCCGCCCATCAGTTCTTCCTTGATGATCCGTTCCGCCTCGCGGTCGGCGCGCGACACGAAGTCGCCCGGGCCCTTGGAGGACACCTGCAGGTTCTCGACCTCGCGGAAGTCCTTGACCAGGCTGCGGCCCGCCTTGCGCGCGGCCTTGATCATCAGGTTCAGGTTCGCGCTGCCCTGCATGGCACCCTCTGCTTGCTGTTCAGCCCGGCCCCATACACCCCCGGGCCGGGGTTGGAAAGGGGCGGCGGCTCAGCCGCGCTGCAGCTTGACCGCCTCGGTCCGCGCCAGGCGCAGCACATGCGCCATGTAGGGGCGGGCCACGTCTTCGTCCCGCGTGGCGGCGTAAAGCCGCTTGACGATCTGGCCCGGCCCCAGCGGGCGGGTGACGTAATCGGCATTGCTGCGGAAGTCGCGCAGCACCCAGTCGGGCAGCACCGACACGCCGCGGTCCGCGGCCACCAGCATCAGGATCATCGCCGTCAGTTCCGCCGTGCGGTGGCCGCGCGGTTCGACCCGCGCGGGCGTCAGCAGTTCGGTGAACACGTCCAGCTTGTCGCGCCCCACCGGATAGGTGATCAGCACCTGGTCGCGGAAATCCTCGGCCTCGATCGCCGCCTTCTGCGCCAGCGGATTGTCGGCCGCGGCGACGAAGGTCGGGTGATAGTCGAACAGCGGGTTGAAGGTGACCCCCGCCAGATCGACCGGGTTCGACGAGATGACGAAGTCCACCTCTTCCCGCAGCAGCGCGGGCAGCGCGTCGAAGGCCAGGCCCGCGCGGATGTCGACATCGACCTCGGGCCAGGCATGGCGGAACTGCGCCAGCACGGCGAACAGCCAGTCGAAACAGGCGTGGCATTCGATGGCGATGTGCAGCCGCCCCGTCTTGCCCGACCGCAGCGCGCGGAATTCCTCGGCCAGGGCGTCGATCTCGGGCAGGATCCGTTCGGCCAGGCGCAGCATGCGCGTCCCCGCGGCCGACAGTTTCAGGGGCTTGGACCGGCGCACGAACAGCTCGACCCCCGCCTGATCCTCGAGCCCCGCGATCTGATGGCTCAGCGCCGATTGCGTCATGTTCAGCATGTCGGCCGCCCGCGCCAGGCCGCCGGCCTGGTGGATCGCCCGCACCGCCCGCAGATGCCGCAATTCGATGTGCATCTTCCGACCTGCCTCATGTTCATCTTGAGAATTATGAATTGGTCTCACATCCGCAGATCTGCGACAAGGGGCAGGTCAGAAGGAGGCCGCCATGCCCACGCCCCGCATCAGCTTTGAATTCTTCCCGCCGCAGACGCTGGATGCGTCCTTCCGGCTATGGGAAACGGTGCAGGCGCTGGCGCCGATGAAGCCGTCCTTCGTCTCGGTCACCTATGGCGCGGGCGGCACCACGCGCAAGCTGACGCATGAGGCGGTGACGACCATCCAGCGCAACTACGGGCTGAACGTGGCCGCGCATCTGACCTGTGTCGAGGCGACGCGGGCCGAGACGATGGAGATCGCCGAAGCCTATGCCCAGGCCGGCGTGACCGAGATCGTGGCCCTGCGCGGCGATGCGCCCAAGGGCGCGAGCCGCTTCACCCCGCATCCCGAGGGCTTTGCCAGTTCCGTCGAGCTGGTGGCGGCGCTGACCGGCACCGGCCGGTTCAAGGTCCGCGTGGGCGCCTATCCCGAACCCCACCCCGACAGCGCCGACACCGCCGCCGACGTGGCCTGGCTGAAACGCAAGATCGACGCGGGCGCCTCCTCGGCGATCACGCAGTTCTTCTTCGAGGCGGACACCTTCCTGCGCTTTCGCGACCGCTGCGCCGCGGCCGGGATCGACGCGCCGATCATCCCGGGCATCCTGCCGATCCAGAGCTGGGAGGGCGCCAAACGCTTCGCCGCCCGCTGCGGCACGCAGGTGCCCGCCTGGCTGGACGAGGCCTATGCGGCCGCCCGCCGCGACGGGCGCGAGGAACTGCTGTCGGTCGCGCTGTGCACCGAACTGTGCGACACGCTGATCGGCGAGGGGGTGCAGGATCTGCACTTCTACACGCTGAACCGCCCGCATCTGACGCGCGAGGTCTGCCATGCCCTGGGCGTGCTGCCGCCGGTGACGCTGGAAAAGGTGGCCTGACCGGCACCCGCGCACCCGGCCGCGCTGTCGGATGCCTCCGGCGGGGGTATTTGGGTCAAGAGGAAGACCCGTTCGCCCCCCTTGGTCCGGCCGCTTCAGGGGGCTGCCCCTTCCTCTTGACCCAAATACCCCCCGCGGAGCGTCCGCCGGCGCGGCCGGGGCTGCCGCCGGGCGGGGTTGAGCCGCGCGCGCCCCTGGGGTTAGCTGGCGGCATGATGGCGCATGATCCCCAAGACCGGTTCCTGTGGCATCCTGCGGCGCGGATCGTGGCGCCGGACGGGGTGTTCGCGGCGCCTGTGGCGGGC
>JACXUX010000137.1 GCA_014763725.1 Rhodobacterales bacterium | reverse complement strand
GCCCCCGCCCGCTGGCCGACCGTTCGGCGCTGGCCCCCCTGCTGGCCGCCGGCTGGGCGCTGCACCCCGACCGCGACGCGCTGGTCAGGACCTATGTCTTTGCCGATTTCGTGGACGCCTGGGGTTTCATGTCCCGCGTGGCCCTGGTGGCCGAGGCGATGGGCCACCACCCGGAATGGACCAATGTCTGGCGCACCGTCCATGTGACGCTGACCACGCATGACGCGGGCGGGCTGACCGATCTGGACCTGCGGCTGGCCGCGCGGATGGACGCGCTGGCCGCCTGACGGCTTGCCTTGCGGCCGGGATTGGGGCTTGATCCTGTCTGAACGGACAGGGGGCGGCATGCCGGACGCGAGGCGACGGATCTGGGGCTGGTATTTCTTCGACTGGGCCAGCCAGCCCTACAACACGCTGCTGCTGACCTTCATCTTTGCGCCCTACATGACCCAGCTGCTGGGCGACGGCAGCGCGGCACAGGCGGTCTGGGGCTATGGCGTGGGGGCGGCGGGGCTGCTGATCGCGCTGTTCTCGCCGCTCCTGGGCACCATTGCCGACCGGGCGGGGCACCGGCTGGCCTTTGTCGCGCTGTTCTCGGCCATGTATGCCGCGGGGGCCTGGGGGCTGTGGTGGGCGGACCCGGCGGGGTTCTCGCTGGCCTGGGTCATGGGCTGCTTCGTGCTGGGGCTGGTGGGGATGGAATTCGCCACCACCTTCACCAATGCCATGCTGCCCGGCCTGGGCACCGACCGCGAGATCGGCCGCATCTCCGGCTCGGGCTGGGCCTTCGGCTATCTGGGCGGGGTTATGGCGCTGATCCTGGTGCTGGCCTTGCTGGCCGAGGGCGCGAGCGGCACCACGCTGATCGGCCTCTCGCCGCTGTTCGGCCTGGACCCCGCCGCGCGCGAAGGCACGCGCGCCGTGGGCCCCTTTACCGCGATCTGGTTCCTGGTCTTCATGCTGCCCTTCTTCCTGTGGGTGCGCGACCCGGCGCCGCCCGGGGCGATCGGCATCCTGCCCGCCGCGCGCCAGGCCTGGCCGCAGCTGAAGGCCAGCCTGCGCGCCCTGCCGCGCCAGCGCAGCCTGACGGCCTATCTGCTGTCGTCGATGTTCTACCGCGATGCGCTGAACGGCATGTATGCCTTTGGCGGGATCTATGCCGCGGGCGTGCTGGGATGGTCGGTCACCGATGTGGGGGTGTTCGGGATCCTGGCCGCGGTGACGGGGGCGATCTTTGCCTGGGCGGGCGGGCGCGCCGACAGCCGGTTCGGCCCGCTGCCGGTGATCGCGCTGTGCGTGCTGGTGCTGACCGGCATCGCGCTGGGGGTGGTGTTCGTCTCGCGCGAGGCGGTCTTCGGCCTGCCCGTGGCGCCCGACAGCCGACTGCCCGACCTGGCCTTCTACCTGCTGGGGGCGGGCATCGGCGCGGCGGGGGGGGCGCTGCAATCCTCCAGCCGCACGATGATGGTGCGCCAGGCCGACCCCACCCGCATGACCGAGGCCTTTGGCCTGTATGCCCTGGCGGGCAAGGCCACGTCGTTTGTCGCGCCGCTGTCGATCGGCATCGTGACCGATGTCACGGGCAGCCAGTCGGCCGGGGTGGTGCCGCTGGTTGTGCTGTTCGCGCTGGGGCTGGGGCTGCTGGCGTTCGTCAGGTCGCGCCCCCAGGCGGGGGGTGCCACATGATCCGCGCGGTCCTTGCCCTGATGCTGACGCTGGCCGGCCCCGCAGCGGCCGAACCGCTGGCCAGCCGCCTGTTCGGGGCCAAGCCCACGCCCACCGCCAACGCCCCCATGCCGGTGGGCAGCTATGCGAAGGGCTGCGCCGACGGGCTGGTGCAGCTGCCCGAGACGGGGCCCACCTGGCAGGCGATGCGGCTGTCGCGCAACCGCAACTGGGGCCATCCGGTGATGATCGACTATCTGCGCGACCTGTCGGAACAGGCGCGCGACCTGGGCTTTGGCCGGGGGCTCTATATCGGCGACATCAGCCAGCCGCGCGGCGGGCCGATGACCAGCGGCCATGCCAGCCACCAGATCGGGCTGGATGCCGACATCTGGCAGCTGCCCCCCGCGCGGCTGAACCTGACGCGGGCGGAACGGGAAAAGATCAGCTCGATCCCCGTGCGGTCCGCCGACCAGAGGTCGGTCACCGACAACTGGACCGACCGGCACCACGCGCTGCTGCGCGCCGCGGCCAGCGACCCGCGGGTGGACCGCATCTTCGTCGCCGCCGCGGTCAAGATCGAGATGTGCAAGACCGCGACCCGCGCCGATACCCCCTGGCTGCAGAAGATCCGCCCCGTCGCCGGGCATGACACGCATTTCCATGTGCGGCTGAAATGCCCGCCCGGCGCGCGGCTGTGCGAACCCCAGACGCCCAGCGTGGCCGACCTGTCCAAGGGCGGCAACGGCTGCGACGACACGCTGATGTGGTGGGTGACCGACTATCTGAACCCGCCCAAGCCCAGGAAAAAGCCCAAGAACCCCGCCCCCCGCCCGCGCGGGGCGCGCGAATTCACCATGGCCGACCTGCCCCCGCAATGCGCCGGCGTGCTCGCCTCGCGCTGATCGCGGCGGGGTGGCTGGTGCTGGGCCCTGCGGGCAGCGCCCAGCCGGCCCTGCCGCCCGGCGCCTGCCCGGCGCTGCGCTGGCAGGCGGATCACCCGGCCTTTGGCGGGCTGTCGGCGCTGGCCGTCACGGCAGATGGCGCGGGGCTGATCGCGCTGACCGACCGCGGCAACTGGCTGTCGGCGCGGGTCGGGCGCGGGCCGGACCTGTGCCCCATCGCCGTGGCGTTGGACCGGCTGGCGCCGCTGGCCGATACGGGCGGCGCCCCGCTGGCCCGCGGCCGCAGCGATACCGAGGGGCTGGCCATCCTGCCCGGCGGCGCCCTTGCCGTGTCGCTGGAAGGGCGGCGCCCCCGCGTGCTGATCTATGCCGCGCCGGGGGCCACCCCGCAGCAGCCGCCCGCGCCGGCCGCCTTTCGCGCCATGGGCGCCAATGCCGCGCTGGAATCGCTGGCCGCCGATGTGGCGGGCACGCTGTATACCCTGGCCGAGGCGCCGCAGGGTCAGGCCTTCCCCGTCTGGCGGCTGCGGGGCGGGGTCTGGGACCAGCCCTTTGCGCTGCCCGCACGCGGCGGGTTCCGCGCCGTCGATGCCGCGATCGGCCCCGATGGCCGGTTCTACCTTCTGGAGCGCCGCTTTCTGCCGCCCATCGGCTTTGCCAGCCGGCTGCGCCGGTTCGACCTGGGCCCCGCGGGTCCGGCGGCCGAGACGGTGCTGATGACCAGCCCGCCGGGCCTGTATGACAACCTGGAAGGGCTGGCCATCTGGCGCGACGGGGCCGGGGGGCTGCGCGCCAGCCTGGTTTCGGACAACAACTTCGTGCCCGTGCAGAGGACGGAACTGGTGGACCTGGCCCTGCCGGATTGACTTTGCCCCGCGCTGGGCCTAATCCCCGTCATCCCCCGCAGGGCGGGGGCAAGTCTCCGCGACCTTGTCAAAACGGAACCGTGACATGACCCGATCCCTTCTGCCTGGCATCCTTGCCATGGCCGCCATCGTGGTGGCCTCGAACATCCTGGTGCAGCACCTGCTGGGCGACTGGCTGACCTGGGGTGCGCTGACCTATCCCTTTGCCTTTCTGGTGACCGACCTGGTCAACCGCCTGCAGGGCGCAGCCGCGGCGCGGCGCGTGGTGGCGGCGGGCTTTGCCGTGGGCGTCGTCTGTTCGCTGGTTGGGTCGCAGATCCAGGGCGAATTCGGCCCGCTGGTCAGCCTGCGCGTGGCGCTGGGGTCGGGCCTGGCCTTTCTGGCGGCCCAGCTGACCGATGTGGCGGTGTTCGACCGCCTGCGTCAGGGCCGCTGGTGGCGGGCGCCGCTGATCTCGACCCTGGCCGGCGCCACGCTGGACACCGCGATCTTCTTCACCCTGGCCTTTGCCGCCGCGCTGTCCTGGATCGAGCCTGCCAACGACGTGACCTGGGCCAATGCGGCCATGCCGCTGCTGGGCCTGGGCCCGGTGGTGCCGCTGTGGGTTTCGCTGGCGGTGGCCGACTGGGGCGTCAAACTTGCCCTGGCCTTGATCGCCCTGGGGCCGTTCCGCCTGATTGTCGGGCAGCGCGACACACGGGTTGCGTGAAAGTTTTTGACAAACACAAAATCTGTGGCAGGCTTCCCCTATCGGCAACTTTTGAAAGGAGGTGATCCAGTGTCTAGAGGGATATTGGAGAGAGGTGTCGGGACAGTCGGAGGGATGATCGCCTAGGGGCAGCCCCCGGGCGCACATGCCGCCGGTTGGGTTCTCTCTAACTGGCCCATCTCCTAAGAACTCGGAAAAGGTCGCCCCGCCGGGCGGCCTTTTCTCTTGCCGGAACGGGGGGTTCAGCCCTTCAGCTCGGCTGTCAGCCGCACGGAACCCGCCTGGCCGCGCAGCCGCGCGCGATACAACACGAGCGATTCCGACACGCGCATCACATAGGTGCGGGTTTCGGAAAACGGGATCATCTCGACCCAGTCGACCACGTCGACCTCGGGGCGGCGGGGGTCGCCGAACTGCTGGATCCAGGCGCGCGGCCGGCCCGGGCCGGCATTGTAGCCCGCCGCCACCAGCGCCACCGCGGGGCCGAATTCGGCCACCAGTTTCGCCAGATAGGCCGACCCCAGCCGCACGTTGTAGGCCGGATCGCTGGTCAGCCGCGCCACCGAATAGGGCAGGCCCAGCTCGCCCGCCATCAGCCTGGCCGTGCTCGGCATCACCTGCATCAGCCCGCGCGCGCCTGCAGGGCTGACCACCACGGGGTCGAATTCGCTTTCGCGCCGGGCGATGGCCAGGGCAAAGGCACGGCTGACCGGCAGGCCATCAGACACCAGACCGGGCACCGGGTAATAGGCGCGCGGCAGGATCAGCCCGCGCACGGCCGCCTGCTTGCCCAGCAGCACGGCCAGATGCGGTTCGCCCAGCGTCAGCGCGCGGTCGGACAGCGCGCCCAGATCGGTGTCGGACAGACCCTCGGCCAGGTGCAGGGCAAAGCGTTCGAACAGCTCCTGCGCGCCGGCCTGGCGCAGCAGCAGGGCCGCCTGCCAGACGCTGGAGTCTGCCGCGGGCCGACCCGCCCAGTCGGGGAAGCGCGGCCCGTCCAGCACGGCGGGCGACAGCGCGATCCCCGCCCGTTCCGAGGCCAGCAGCCCGTAATAGGCCGTCTGGTGCTGGGCCGCGCGGCCATAGGCGGCGCGGGCCCCGGCGGTGTCGCCCGCGGCCTCGAGCGCGCGACCCTCCCAATAGGCGGCGCGCGACAGGCTGATCGGCGTCTTGACCGCCGCACCCAGGCGGCGGAAATGGGCCAGCGCGGTCTGCGGATCATCCAGCCGCCGCAGCGCGATGAAGCCCGCCAGGAATTCCAGATCGGCATAATCCGCGCCCGGCTCCAGCCGGTGCTGCGCGGCCAGTCGATAGGCGGTGCGGGCCTGGCCGTCGCGCAGCATCTGCCGCGCCAGCAGGGCGCGGCGGTCGGCCCAGGCATCGGGCCGGCCCAGCGCCTCGGCACTGGCGGACCGTTCCAGCATCAGCGCCGCGGCATCCGCCTCGCGCCCCTTGCGCGCGCGCCAGTGCATCCGGTCATGCGCCAGCCCCGGATGCGCCGCCAGATCCGCGGGCACGGCGGCGATCAGCGGGTCGACCCCGTCGGCCTCGGACCGCAGGGCGATGCGGGCGCGCGCCAGCGCCTGCCAGCCCTGCGGCAGGCGGGGCAGCATCCGCTGCGCCTCGGTCAGGCGGCCTTCCCACAGCAGGTGATCGGCGCGCGCGACATGGGCCCGCGCCACGGCCTGGGGGGCCAGGGCCTGCAGGGCCTGTTCCTCCTCGGCCGACAGGGGCAGGCGGCGCCAGGCCTCGGCCGCGACCTGGGCCGCGCGGTCGGCCTGGCCCGACTGTTGCAGCGCCCGCACCAGCGCGACGGCGCCCGCCCCGGTGGCGGGCGCCGCATCGCCGAAATAGGCGATCACCCGCGCGGGCGTGGTGGACCGGGCGACCGCCTCTTCGCCCTGACGCTTCAGATAGGGCAGGCCGGGCCAGTCGGGCCGACGGGCCAGAAAGGATTCGTAATCGCCCAGCAGCCCCTGGCCCGCGCGCAGGCGCTGCCATTCCACGATGTCGCGCGCCACTGCCCCAGACCCCTGCACCGCGGCGGCGGCCCCCGCCCAGTCGCCGGCAGCGGCACGGGCCAGGCCGTCACGCAGGCCCTGGGCCAGCGCGGGTTGCGAAAGGGTCAGGGCCACGGCGGCCCCACCGGCCAGGCGGACAAGGGACAGGATCATGCTGCGCATGCAGCAAGAATGCCCCGCCCCGCCGCCGCCGGCAACACACAAAGCCGCCAGCCGGGCGAACTTGGCAAGGCCTGCGCCCGGCGCTAGGAAGACGCGGGTCCGGCAGGTGCCGACTCGACCCACAGCCAAGGAGAAGCGTGCCATGATCAAGGGTTCCATCCCCGCTCTGGTGACGCCGTTCAAGGACGGCGCGGTGGACATGGACGCGCTGAAACGGCTGATCGACTGGCAGATCGACCAGGGCTCGACCGGCCTTGTCCCCGTGGGCACCACGGGCGAAAGCCCGACGCTGACCCATGCCGAACACCAGGCGGTGATCGAGGCGACGGTCGAATTCGCCGCCGGCCGCGTGCCGGTGATCGCCGGCACCGGGTCGAACAGCACGGCCGAGGCGATCGAGCTGATCCGCCACGCCGAACAGGTGGGCGCCGATGCCGCGCTGGTGGTGACGCCCTATTACAACAAGCCGACGCAGGCGGGCCTGATCGCGCATTACACCGCGGTGCACGACTGCTGCACGCTGCCCATCGTCATCTACAACATCCCCGGCCGGTCGGTCGTCGACATGACGCCGGAAACGATGGGCATCCTGGCCCGCCTGCCCCGGATCATCGGCGTCAAGGACGCCACCGGCCGGCTGGAGCGCGTCAGCCAGCAGCGCGCCAGTTGCGGGCCCGACTTCCTCCAGCTGTCGGGTGAGGATGCGACGGCGCTGGGCTTCAACGCGCATGGCGGGGTGGGCTGCATCAGCGTCACCGCCAATGTGGCACCGCGGCTCTGCACCGAATTCCAGGCCGCCACGCTGGCCGGCGACTATGCCCGCGCGCTGGACTATCAGGACCGCCTGATGCCCCTGCACGAGGCGATCTTCCTGGAACCCGGGCTGGCCGGGGCGAAATACGGCCTGTCGCTGCTGGGCCGCTGCACCGAGGAGGTGCGCCTGCCCCTGGTCGGCCTGACCGACCCCACCAAGGCCCGCATCCGCGCCGCGATGGAACACGCGGGTATCCTGTAACCGTCCGGCAGCCCCCCGCCCGGCAGGCGCCAAGGGGGGCGGTCAAAGGATCGCGCCTTCCCGGCCATAGGTGCCCCATGACAGATGCCCCGGA
>JACXUX010000136.1 GCA_014763725.1 Rhodobacterales bacterium | reverse complement strand
GCGCGCTCATCCGCACACAGATCCGGTTCGGCCTTTACAATCTCCAAGGCCTCGCCCAGCGTCTCCTCACTCAGTGCATTGAGCGATTCACTCAGCACCTCGGCCGCATCAATCGTGTCCTGCTCCTGCGGCAGGTTGATCTCATCCAGATTGGCCACCAGGACCGCCGCCGCACCGGCCACGCGCAACAAGGCCTCACGCTCTGCCATCAACATCTCCACCTCCTCGCGCAACAGGATAGCGGCCTCACCATCTATCAATCCACGGTGCATCACGGTCTCTTTCACAGCACATAACAATACTGGCATCATACCGCTACAACCTCGCCCAGAATCATCCGGAGGTCAACTTTTATCGGGACCGTTCTCCAAGTCCCTCTCCTGGTCCATGCCCAAGCAAATCGCCCCTCAGACCTGGCAAGCTGACTTTGCGCAGCACCCATTGTTCGACGCCTACCAGACGACAGCGAACCTCTTTGCTAGTCTGGATGATTGGGCTAATCCGGAGCAATTGACGGTCGAGGCCCGAGCACAAAATCTGCGCAACGCGGCCGGCCTTCGGCGAGGCCGCGCCGGTGACCGCCCCCCGGGGCGGGGCCGACCTAGTCCAGCGAGGCATAAAGCGCGAAATCCTCGGCGCAGACGCGGCGCAGCAGGGCCTCGGTCTCGTCCGACAGGGCCAGATCGGCCTCGGGCGAGACGTTCACCCGCGGCAGGATGATCTCGCAGCCCAGCCGATCCTCAAGGAAATGGACGAAGCGGTCGATCTGTTCGTAGCGGAAGATGCGGTCGGCGCCCTCGCCATTGCGGGGCCGCAGGAAGCGCGCCTGCGAGCCCACCGCGGCAAAGGACGGCTGCGGCGCCGCGGCATAGGCGCGCACGAAGGCGTCAAAGGTCATGTTCTGCGTGCTGTTGCGCGGGTCGCCCACGTCCTCGCGCTGGCGATAGCGATACCAGCTGCCCAGCCAGGCGCGCGGCTCGCGCATCAGGGCCACGACGGTGAAGGGCTCGCCCGACGCCGCCGCCAGATAGGGCCCGACGAACCGGCGATAGCGCTGGACGGTGGTGTGCTTCAGCTCGGGCGGGCGCTGGATCACCACGCTGGCCAGCGACCCCAGGGCCATTTCCAGCGCGGTGGACCCCGTCTTGGGCGTGGCCAGCAGCGCCAGGCGCTGTTCCCAGAATACCAGCATCAACAGATCCCGAACCGTCACCCGCCGTCGCGCGGGCCGCCGTAAACTATCCCTTAACCCTTCCGGGGGAAAGCTGGATTTGACGAAAATCCGATTGATCCGTTCCCGGATTGGTCGCATAAGAACGGGAACGGATACAGAACAAATCCGGCGTTCACCCGAATTGCCCCGTGCCGCGGGCTGTGGAATAAGGACAGGCAGATGGCAGGATCCACCTTGCTGGAAACGAAGGACAGGCGCGACATGGACAAGCAGAAGGCGCTGGAAAGCGCGCTGGCGCAGATCGAACGGCAGTTCGGCAAGGGCTCGATCATGAAGCTGGGCCAGGCCCCCGCGCTGGAGATCGAGGCGATCTCGACCGGCAGCCTCGGCCTCGACATCGCGCTGGGGATCGGCGGGCTGCCCAAGGGCCGCATCATCGAGATCTTCGGGCCCGAATCCTCGGGCAAGACCACGCTGACGCTGCATGTGGTGGCCGAGGAACAGAAGAAGGGCGGCGTCTGCGCCTTTGTCGATGCCGAACATGCGCTGGACCCGGGCTATGCGCGCAAGCTGGGCGTGAACGTCGACGAGCTGCTGATCAGCCAGCCCGACACCGGCGAACAGGCGCTGGAAATCGTCGACACGCTGGTGCGGTCGGGCGCGGTCAGCCTTGTGGTCGTCGATTCGGTCGCGGCGCTGACGCCCAAGTCGGAAATCGAGGGCGACATGGGCGACATGCAGATGGGCAGCCAGGCCCGCCTGATGAGCCAGGCGATGCGCAAGCTGACCGCCAGCATCGGCCGGTCGAACTGCATGGTGATCTTCATCAACCAGATCCGGATGAAGATCGGCGTGATGTTCGGCAGCCCCGAGACGACCACGGGCGGCAACGCGCTGAAGTTCTATGCCAGCGTGCGGCTGGACATCCGCCGCATCGGCAGCGTCAAGGACCGCGATGAGGTCGTGGGCAACACCACCCGCGTCAAGGTGGTCAAGAACAAGGTGGCCCCGCCCTTCAAGGAGGTCGAGTTCGACATCATGTATGGCGGCGGCATCTCCAAGGTGGGCGAGCTGATCGACCTGGGCGTCAAGGCCGGTGTTGTCGACAAGTCGGGCAGCTGGTATTCCTACGGCGACGAACGCATCGGCCAGGGGCGCGAGAATGCCAAGGCCTTCCTGCGCGCCAACCCCACCATCGCCGCCGATATCGAGAACCGGATCCGGTCGTCGCACGGGCTGGACTTCTCGATGTCGGGCGAAGTGACCGAGGAATAGGCGGCGGCTGTGGACAGGCCCCCCGGCGGGCGATAAACGGAACGCCAACCGTCACTTGCCCGACCCGTGGGGATCTGTCATGCCGTCGCTGAACGACATCCGTTCGACCTTTCTCGACTTCTTCGCGCAAAACGGGCACCGGGTCGTCGACAGCAGCCCGCTGGTCCCGCGCAACGACCCCACGCTGATGTTCACCAACAGCGGCATGGTGCAGTTCAAGAACCTGTTCACCGGGGTCGAGACCCGCGACTACACCCGCGCTACCACGGCGCAGAAATGCGTGCGCGCGGGCGGCAAGCACAACGACCTGGACAACGTGGGCTATACCGCGCGGCACCACACGTTCTTTGAAATGCTGGGCAATTTCAGCTTTGGCGATTATTTCAAGGACACCGCCATCCCGCTGGCGTGGGATCTGCTGACGAAGCACTTCGACATCCCGGCGCACCGGCTGCTGGTCACGGTCTATCACACCGATGACGAGGCCGCCCTGATCTGGAAGAAGGTCGCAGGCCTGCCCGACGACCGCATCATCCGCATCCCCACCAACGACAACTTCTGGATGATGGGCCCGACCGGCCCCTGCGGCCCCTGCACCGAGATCTTCTTCGACCATGGCGACCACATCTGGGGCGGCCCGCCGGGCAGCGCGGCCGAGGACGGCGACCGGTTCATCGAGATCTGGAACAACGTCTTCATGCAGTTCGAACAGTTCGCCGACGGCACCCGCCGCGAGCTGGAGGCCAAGTCGATCGACACCGGCATGGGCCTGGAACGCATCGGCGCCCTGCTGCAGGGCAAGCACGACAACTACGACACCGACCTGATGCGCAGCCTGATCGAGGCCAGCGCCCATGCCACCAGCAGCGACCCCGACGGCCCGGGCAAGACGCATCACCGCGTGATCGCGGACCATCTGCGGTCGACCAGCTTCCTGATCGCCGATGGCGTGCTGCCCGCGAACGACGGGCGCGGCTATGTGCTGCGGCGGATCATGCGCCGCGCCATGCGGCATGCGCATCTGCTGGGCGCCAGGGATCCGGTGATGCACCGCCTGGTGCCCGCGCTGGTGCGCCAGATGGGCGCGGCCTATCCGGAACTGGCGCGCGCCCAGGCGCTGATCGAGGAAACCCTGCGGCTCGAGGAGACGCGGTTCAAGACCACGCTCGACCGCGGGCTGCGGCTTCTGGATGACGAGCTGGCGCGCCTGCCCGAGGGCGGCGATCTGCCCGGCGAGGCGGCCTTCCGCCTCTATGACACCTATGGCTTCCCGCTGGACCTGACGCAGGACGCGCTGCGCGAAAAGGGCCGCGCGGTGGATGTGGCGGGCTTTGACGCCGCGATGGCCGAACAGAAGGCCAAGGCCCGCGCCAGCTGGGCCGGCTCGGGCGAGACGAAGGACGCCGCGATCTGGTTCGACCTGGCCGAGGACCATGGCGCGACCGAATTCCTGGGCTATGAGACCGAGACCGCCGAAGGCCAGATCCTCGCGCTGGTGCAGGCCGGCGCCGCCATCGGCAGCGCCGAGGCCGGCGCCCAGCTGCAGATCGTGGTGAACCAGACGCCCTTCTACGCCGAATCGGGCGGCCAGGTGGGCGATGCCGGCTGGATCCGCACCGAGACGGGCCTGGCCCGCGTGACCGACACGCGCAAGGCCGCCGGCGTCTTCGTCCATGTGGCCGAGGTGACCGAAGGCACGGTGATCAAGGGCCAGCCCGCCAAGCTCGAGGTCGAGCACAGCCGCCGCGCCGCGATCCGCGCCAACCACTCGGCCACCCATCTGCTGCACGAGGCGCTGCGCCGCGCCCTGGGCGACCATGTCGCGCAGAAGGGCAGCCTGAACGCGCCCGACCGGCTGCGCTTCGACTTCAGCCATTCGCGGGCGATGTCGGGGGCCGAACTGGCCACGGTCGAGGCCGAGGTGAACGCCTATATCCGTCAGAACGCCCCGGTCGAGACCCGCATCATGACCCCCGACGACGCCCGCGTCCTGGGCGCCCAGGCGCTGTTCGGCGAGAAATACGGCGAGGAGGTCCGCGTCGTCTCGATGGGGGTGCAGGTCGGCTCGGGCAAGGGGCAGGGCGGCAATACCTACAGCCTGGAACTCTGCGGCGGCACCCATGTCGCGCGCACGGGCGACATCGGCGCCTTCGTGCTGCTGGGCGACAGCGCCTCCAGCGCCGGGGTCCGCCGGGTCGAGGCGCTGACGGGCCAGGCCGCGCTGGACCATCTGCGCCAGCAGGTTGCCCGCCTGGCCGAGATTGCCGCCACGCTCAAGGCCCCGCCGGCCGAGGCCGTCGACCGCGTCCGTGCCCTGGTCGACGAACGCCGCGCGCTGCAGGCCGAGGTGGCGCAGCTGCGCCGCGACCTGGCCATGGGCGGCAGCGCCGCGGGCCCCGAGACGGTCGATGTCGCGGGTGTGCCCTTCCTGGCCCGGGTGCTGACCGGCGTGTCGGGCAAGGACCTGCCTCCGATGATCGACGCGCTCAAGGCGCGGCTGGGCTCGGGCGTGGTGCTGCTGGTGGCCGACACGGGCGGCAAGGCGGCCGTCGCCGCCGGCGTGACCGAGGATCTGACCGGCCGCGTGTCCGCCGTGGCGCTGGTCAAGGCCGCGGCCGAGGCGATGGGCGGCAAGGGCGGCGGCGGCCGGCCCGATCTGGCCCAGGCAGGGGCGGCCGACGCCTCGCAGGCGCAGGCCGCGATCGCCGCCGCCCGCCGCATCCTGGAAGGTTGACCCATGCCCACCGCACTCTGGATCGCCCATGTCGAGGTGACCGACCCCGAGGCCTATGGCCGCTATGCCCAGGCCGCGGGCCCCGCGATCGCCGCGCATGGGGGGCAGTTCCTGGCCCGCGGCGGCCGCTATGTCCAGCTGGAAGGCCGCGACCGCGCCCGCAACGTGGTCGCGCGCTTTCCCAGCTTGCAGGCGGCGGTCGACTGTTATCACTCTGCCGACTATCAGGCCGCGCTTGCCCATGCGCGCGGCGCCAGCCTGCGCGATCTGGTGGTGGTCGAGGAAATCGGCTGATTTCCTCTGCACCTGCAAAATGACCCGGTGACAGGTGACGGTTTCAAGATATTTTCATGAAAACGAAATGGGTAGTCGCCATCGTGTCCTCTTTCCTGACGTCAGGGCCCTGCTGATGTGCCGCTGGGCCGCCTATCTTGGCGAACCGATCTTTCTGGAAGAGATCGTCAGCCGCCCCCGCCATTCGCTGATCCATCAGAGCCACTGCGCCACCCAGTGCCACACGGCGATCAATGCCGACGGCTTCGGCATCGCCTGGTATGGCGACCGGCAGGACCCCGGGCTCTACCGCGACGTGATGCCCGCCTGGTCCGACCCGAACCTGAAAAGCCTGGTGGCGCAGGTGAAATCGCGGCTGTTCCTGGCCCATGTCCGCGCCAGCACCGGCACCGCGACCAGCCGCAACAACTGCCACCCGTTCACCGTGGGGCGCTGGTCCTTCATGCACAACGGCCAGGTCGGCGGCTATGACGCGATCCGCCGCGATGCCGACATGCTGATCCCCGACACGGTCTATCCCCACCGCAAGGGCGCCACTGACAGCGAGGTGCTGTTCCTGCTGGCGCTGGCCGAGGGTCTGGACACCGACCCCGAGGGCGCGCTGGCCCGCGCGGCCGCCACGCTCGAGACGCTCAGCCGCCGCAAGGGCGCGGCGCCCCATCTGCGCCTGACCGCGGCCCTGTCCGATGGCGAACGGCTCTATGCCGTCCGCTATGCCAGCGACGACCAGGCCCCCACGCTCTACCACCGCTTCAGCGAAACCCGCCGCGGCCGCGCCGTCGTGTCCGAACCGCTCGAAACCGATGAGGGCGGGTGGGAGGAAATCCCCCCCGGCAGCTTCTGCGTCTTCGAAGGCGACCGCGTCACGGTGCGGCCCTTCCGACTGCAGGACTTGGCCCGCGCCACCTGATCGCCGGCGCACCGCGCAGGCCCCCCGCCGGTTCGCCCGGGATCCCCGCGCCCCTTCCTCTTGACCCAAATACCCCGGGGGAGTCGCGGCCCAGGGGCCGCGACGGGGGCAGCGCCCCCAGCCCCGGGCGCGGCCTGCGCGCCGCTATTCGCTGCGCGACTGGCGCTTGCGTTCGTGCGGGTCCAGGAAGCGCTTGCGCAGGCGGATGATCTTGGGCGTCACCTCGACCAGCTCGTCATCGTCGATATAGGCGATGGCCTCTTCCAGGCTCATCCGCACGGGCGGGGTCAGGCGCACGGCCTCATCGCTGCCCGAGGCGCGGATGTTCGTCAGCTTCTTGCCCTTCAGCGGGTTCACTTCCAGGTCGTTGTCGCGGGAATGTTCGCCGATGATCATCCCCTCATAGACCTGTTCCTGGGCGCCGATGAACAGCTTGCCGCGTTCCTCCAGGTTCCACAGCGCATAGGCGACGCTGACGCCGTTCTCCATGCTGATCAGCACGCCCTGGCGGCGGCCCTGGATCGCGCCCTTGTAGGGGGCCCAGGCATGGAAGATGCGGTTCAGCACGCCCGTTCCCCGCGTGTCGGTCAGGAACTGGCCCTGATAGCCGATCAGCCCGCGGCTGGGCACATGCGCCACGATCCGCGTCTTGCCCACGCCCGAGGGGCGCATCTCGACCAGGTCGCCCTTGCGTTCGCCCGTCAGCTTGTCGATCACGGCGCCGGTGAATTCGTCGTCGACGTCGATGATGACCTCTTCGATCGGCTCCATCCGCTGGCCGTTTTCCTCGCGGAAGATAACGCGCGGGCGGCTGATCGACAGTTCGAAGCCCTCGCGGCGCATGTTCTCGATCAGCACGCCCATCTGCAGTTCGCCCCGGCCCGAGACCTCGAAGGCCTCGCCCCCCGGGGTGTCGGCCACGCGGATGGCGACGTTGGTCTCGGCCTCTTTCATCAGCCGTTCGCGGATCACGCGGCTTTGCACCTTGGTGCCGTCGCGGCCGGCCAGCGGGCTGTCGTTGATGCCGAAGGTCACGGTGATGGTGGGCGGGTCGATGGGCTGGGCGGGCAGC
>JACXUX010000135.1 GCA_014763725.1 Rhodobacterales bacterium | reverse complement strand
ATCCGGCCGCGCTGCGCCATCTGCAGGCCGATGCGGCCTCGGCCGCGGCGCGTTCGGCGGCCTCGGCCGCATCGGCCTGCAGATGGCGCAGCGCGGCCGGATGGGCCGCATCGACCGCGGCGGTCAGCGCGGGCCAGGTCTGATAGTGGCGCGCAAGGTCGCGCGCCGCCACCTCGCCCACATGCCGGATGCCCAGGGAAAAGATCAGCCGTTCCAGCGGGATGGTGCGCCGGTCCTCGATCGCGGCGAAGAGCTTTTCCACGCTGCGCCGGCCGAAACCGTCGCGGTTTTCCAGCCGCGCCAGGTTGCGGGCATCGCGCGCGGCCAGGGTGAAGATGTCGGCCGGGGTACGCATGGGCAGCAGGTCGTCGGCAAAGAACATCTCGATCTGTTTCGCGCCCAGCCCCTCGATGTCAAAGGCGGCGCGGCCGACGAAATGCTTCAGCTTTTCCACCGCCTGCGCCGGGCAGATCAGGCCCCCGGTGCAGCGGCGCACCGAATCGCCCGGCTCGCGGATGGCGGGGCTGCCGCAGTCGGGGCAGGTTTCGGGAAAGGCATAGGGCGCGGCATCGGCCGGGCGCCGGGTCAGGTCGACATCGGCGATCTTGGGGATGACGTCGCCCGCACGGTAGACCTGGACCCAGTCGCCGGGGCGGATGTCCTTGCCCTCGCGGATGGGATGGCCCGTGCTGTCGCGGCCGGCGATGTAATCCTCGTTGTGCAGGGTGGCGTTGCTGACGACGACGCCGCCCACGGTGACCGGGGCCAGCCGCGCCACCGGCGACAGGGCGCCGGTGCGGCCCACCTGGATCTCGATGTCCAGGAGCCGGGTCCAGGCCTTTTCGGCCGGAAACTTGTGCGCGGTGGCCCAGCGGGGGGTGGCGGCGCGAAAGCCCAGGCGGCGCTGCAGCGCCAGGTCGTTCACCTTGTAGACCACGCCGTCGATGTCATAGCCCAGCGTGGCGCGCTGCGCCTCGATCCGGCGATAATGGTCCATCATCGCCTGCGGATCGGGGCAGAGCCGGGTCAGCGGGTTGACGACAAAGCCCAGGGCCGCCAGCCGGTCCATCGCACCCACCTGGGTGTCCGACAGCGGCTCGGACAGCGCGCCCCAGGAATAGGCAAAGAAGCGCAGCGGCCGCGTGGCGGTGATGCGCGGGTCCAGCTGGCGCAGGCTGCCCGCGGCCGCATTGCGCGGGTTGGCAAAGGGCTTTTCACCCGCCGAGGCCTGGGCCGCATTCAGCGCGGCAAAGTCGGCATGGGTCATGTAGACCTCGCCCCGCACCTCAAGCAGGTCGGGCGCGCCGGTCAGGCGCTGCGGGATGTCGGCGATGGTGCGGGCGTTTTCGGTGACATTCTCGCCCGTCTCGCCATCGCCGCGGGTGGCGGCCTGGACCAGCAGGCCCGAGTCGTAGCGCAGCGACAGCGACAGGCCGTCGATCTTGGGTTCGGCCGTATAGGCCAGATCGCCCGTGTGGTTCAGGTGGCGGCGGATGCGGTCGTCGAAGTCGATCACCTCGGCCAGGCCCGCGGCCTCTTCCCCGGCGGGGACCTTGAGGTTCTCGATGCTCAGCATCGGGATGCTGTGGCGGACCTGGGCAAAGCCCTCGGCCAGGGGGCCGCCCACGCGGTCGCTGGGGCTGTCGGGGCGCTTCAGCGCGGGAAAGCGCGCCTCGATCGCGGCATTGCGGGCCTTGAGCGCGTCATAGGCCTGATCGGTGATCTCGGGCGCGTCGTGCTGGTGATAGGCGCGATCGGCCCGGGCGATCGCCTGGGCCAGACGGGCCAGTTCGGCCCGCGCCTCATCCTCGGTCAGGCTGTCCACCGGCTGCATCCCGCGCCCCCCTGGCTGTCTGGCGCCAAGGTTTAGGCGCGGGGACCTGCCGCGTCCAGTCGCCGGGCCTCAGGCCGTGGCGGCCAGCCGCTTGGCCTCACCCGGACCGGGGTCGCGCAGGACATAGCCGCGGCCCCAGACGGTTTCGATGTAGTTCTGGCCGCCCGTCGCCTCGGCCAGTTTCTTGCGCAACTTGCAGATGAAGACGTCGATGATCTTGAGTTCGGGTTCGTCCATCCCGCCGTAGAGGTGATTGAGGAACATCTCCTTGGTCAGCGTGGTGCCCTTGCGCAGCGACAGGAGTTCCAGCATCTGATATTCCTTGCCCGTCAGATGCACGACCTTGCCCTCGACATCCACGGTCTTGGTGTCCAGGTTGACGTTGATGCGGCCGGTGCGGATGACCGACTGGGCGTGCCCCTTGGACCGGCGGATGATGGCGTGGATGCGCGCCACCAGCTCCTCACGGTGAAAGGGTTTCGTCAGGTAGTCGTCGGCGCCGAAGCCGAAGCCCTTGATCTTGCTTTCGGTATCATCCGCACCCGACAGGATCAGCACCGGCGTGTCCAGCCGCGCCAGACGGATCTGGCGCAGCACCTCGTGCCCCGTCATGTCGGGCAGGTTCAGGTCCAGCAGAATCAGGTCGTAGTCATACAGCTTGGCAAGGTCGATCCCCTCCTCGCCCAGGTCGGTGCAGTAGACGTTCAGGTTGGCATGCGTCAGCATCAGTTCGATGCTGCGCGACGTGTTGGGGTCGTCCTCGACCAGCAAGATCCGCATCAAAGCCTCCGCGACCGCGTGTCCTGTCACTCAGACTGAAGGCCAATGGTTAATCGCCGGTTACTCTGACAGGTCTGCCACGGAAAACAACCTAAAGCTGTCTGTATTTCTGGATCGCGGTCACCTTCAGCGCCGCCTCGCCATACCGGTCGACCGCATCGCGCCACAGCGCGAATTCCTCGACCGACAGGGCATAGCGCTGCAGTGCCTCGGCCTCGGTCAGCAGGCCGTGTTTCACGGCCTTGACTACCACTGCCTTGCGGCTGGCCACCCAGCGGCGGGTGTCGAGGGGCGGCAGATCCGCCCGTGTCAGCACCGATCCGTCCGGCAGGGTCACCTGCCGCGGCCCGTCCACGCGTTTCAGGTACATCGTCGGTCCCTCGTCCTTTGGCGGGCAGCATCGCGCGGCAGGCTTAACCGACGGTTGCCGCGGGGGGTTGCGAGTATGTCGCATTTTCCTATATTCCGCTGCACTTCGCCGCCTTGGCCGGAAGGGTTTCCCGATGCGCGACCACCCCGTCAATTCGCTGGGCTTTGCCCGGCCCCCGCAGGACACGCGGGTCGTCGTCGCCATGTCGGGGGGCGTCGACAGTTCGGTCGTGGCCGCCCAGCTGATGGCCGAGGGTTATGACGTGGTGGGCGTCACGCTGCAGCTCTATGACCACGGCGCGGCGCTGGCGAAGAAGGGCGCCTGCTGTGCGGGCCGCGACATCCACGATGCCCGCCGCGTGGCGGAAACCATGGGCTTTCCGCACTATGTGCTGGATTACGAAAACACCTTCCGTCAGGCGGTGATCGAGGACTTCGCCGAATCCTATCTGGCCGGCGCCACGCCCGTGCCCTGCATCCGCTGCAACGAACGGGTCAAGTTCAAGGATCTGCTGGCCACCGCGCGCGATCTGGATGCCGACTGCATGGCCACGGGCCATTATATCCAGCGCAAGCTGGGCCCGAACGGGCCCGAACTGCACCAGGCCGCCGACCCCGCCCGTGACCAGAGCTATTTCCTGTTTTCGACCACGGCCGAACAGCTGGACTTCCTGCGCTTTCCGCTGGGGCATCTGACCAGCAAGGCCGAAACCCGCGCGCTGGCCGCGAAATACGGGCTGCCCGTGGCCGACAAGCCCGACAGCCAGGACATCTGCTTTGTCCCCGATGGCAACTATGCCGCGGTGATCGAGAAGCTGCGCCCCGGCGCGGTCGAGCCGGGCGAGATCGTCGACCTCTCGGGCCGGGTGCTGGGCACGCATCGCGGCGTGATCCACTACACGATCGGCCAGCGCCGGGGTCTGGGCATCGGCGGGCTGGGGGACGATCCGCTGTATGTCGTGCGGCTGGACCCCGACGCGCGGCGCGTGATCGTGGGGCCGCGCACGGCTCTGGCCACCCGCCGCGTGCCACTGCGCGAGGTGAACTGGCTGGGCGACGCGCCCCTGACCTCGCGGTCCGAATGGCAGGTGGCGGTGCGCATCCGGTCCACCCGCCCGCCGGCCGAGGCGGTGCTGCGCCCGATCTCCGACACCGAGGCCGAGGTGGACCTGCTGGCCGCCGAACAGGGCGTCAGCCCCGGTCAGGCCTGCGTGTTCTATGCGCCCGAGGGCGGCAGGGTCCTGGGCGGCGGCTGGATCTGGCGCGGCCGCTGAAGCACCCCCAGCACCGACCGCGCGGCCCGCAGGCCGGGCGGTTCGTCCCCCTGCCCCAGCCGCGCCATGGTGACGGCCATCGCCTCTTTCTGGGCGCTGCGGGCGGGGCCCAGGGTCAGCAGCGCGCGCAGGGCGGGGGCGATCAGGTCCGGCTTGCAGCGGTCGCCCAGGAATTCGGGCACCGCGCGGGTGTCGGACACCAGATTGACCAGCGTCACCGTGTCGATCCGCGCCATCCGGCGCATGATCGCCATGGTCAGCCAGTTCATGTCATAGGCGATGACCATGGGCACGCCATTGGCCGCCAGTTCCAGCGACACCGTGCCCGAGGCCGCCAGCGCCGCATCGGCCGCGGCAAAGGCCGCGCGCTTGGCCGTCGCATCCTCGACGATCACCGGCGCGATGGGCCAGGCCGCCGCGGCCGCGCGCACCTGGTCGGCCACGCCGCGCACCGTGGGCAGCACCACCTGCAGCCCCGGCCATTCGGGCAGCAGCAGCCGCAGCACCTGGCCGATGACGGGGGCAAGGCGCGCCACCTCGGACCGGCGCGACCCGGGCAGCGCCAGGATCAGCGGATCGCCCGGCTCCAGCCCCAGCGCCGCGCGATAGGCCGCAGCCTCGGCCGGGGTCGCGCGCGGTTCGGCCACCACCGGATGGCCCACGAAGTCGCAGGTCATGCCCGCCTCGCGCATGTAGCGCGGCTCGAACGGCAGTAGCGCCAGCACATGATCCACCACGCGGGCCATCTTGCGCGCCCGCCCCGGCCGCCAGGCCCAGACCGAGGGCGCGACATAATGGATCGTGGGCAGCGTCGGCCGCGCCGCGCGCGCCCTGGACGCCACGCGCAGGCAGAAGTCGGGGCTGTCGATGGTGATCAGCGCGGCGGGACGCGCCAGGGCCACATCCTCGACCGTCTGGGCCAGGCGGCGGCGCAGCAGCGGATAGCGCGGCAACACCTCGGCCAGGCCCATGACGGTCAGATCCTCCATCGGGAACAGGCTGTGCAGGCCCTGGTCCTGCATCAGCGGGCCGCCCACGCCCTGAAAGTCGACCCCCGGCGCCAGCTGCCGCAGGCCCGCCATCAGCGCGGCACCCAACCGGTCGCCCGACGGCTCGCCCGCGATCAGATACAGCTTCATGGCCCGCGCACCGTGGCGGGGGCCGATGGCGGGCAGATCGACGCGCAGGTCCTGGCCCGGTTTCGGCGCCTTGAACAGAAGCCCCCGGCCGCGCGCGGGATCGGGGCGCAGCGCGGGGTCCAGCCCCGCCACCTGGGCCAGCATGGCATCGGTGCCGGGCAGCGCCTCGACCGCCAGGCACAGGCCCTGGGCCACGACGCAGCCCTGCCCCACGTCGACCGCCCCCAGCGCCGCCACGATCGCCGCGGCGCGGGCGGCATCGGCGCGGTCGCGGTCGGACGGCGCACCCGCCAGAACCCCCGGCCCCGGCACCAGGCCGGGGGCGGCCTGATCCAGACCCACGACCTGCAGACCCGCCTCTTCGACCAGCTCGATCACGGCGCGCAGCGTGGCATCGTCGCCCCCCTGCATCGCGGCCAGCAGCCGCGGCACCAGCTGGGCGGTGGCGGCATCGAACAGCGCAGGGTCCAGCCGCGGGCGGCGCACCGCGCCGGCAAAGACCACCCGGTCCACCCCGCGCGCCGCCAGATCGTTCAGGAACGGCACCAGCCGTTCGACGCGAAAGCTCAGGTCGGGGTGCAGGCTGTCGGGGGCGAACCCCTCCATCGCGGCGATCAGGGGCGGGCTGTCCGCCGCCTGCGCCACCAGCCGCGGCAGCGCCCCTGCCCCGGCAATCACCGCCAGCCTGCCCGGGGTCCCCGTCATGCCTACTTCGGAGTCAGAAAGCTGCGGTCGGACGCCGACAGGATGAAGTCGGTCATCTCGCGCACATGCGGGCTGTCGGTTTCCTCGGCCAGGCGGCGGGCGCGGTCCAGGAAGGTGCCCTCGCCCTGGGCCAGCATCTGATAGGCCGCGCGCAGGGCGGTGATTTCCGCCCGTTCGACGCCGCGCCGCTTCAGCCCGACCAGGTTCAGCCCGTCGAGTTCCCCCCGCGGCCCCTGGACCAGGCCATAGGGCATCACGTCATTCGTCACCATGGTCAGCGCGCCGATGATCGCGCCGCGGCCGATGCGCACCCATTGATGCACGCCCGACAGGCCGCCCACGATCACCTCATCCCCCAGGGTGCAATGGCCGGCGATGGCCACATGGTTGACAAGGATCACCCCGTTGCCGATCCGGGCATCATGGCCCACATGCGCGCCGGTCATGATCAGGCAGTCGTCGCCCACGCGGGTGATGCCGCCGCCGCCCTCGGTCCCGGTGTTCAGGGTCGCCGCCTCACGGATGCGGCAGCGCGCGCCCACCACCAGCCGGGTGCGTTCGCCGCGGTATTTCAGATCCTGCGGCACCTCGCCCACGGTGGCAAAGGGCCAGATCGTGCTGCCCGGGCCCACCTCGGTCCAGCCGGTGACGACGGCGTGGCTTTTCACCGTGACGCCGTCGTGCAGCACCACCTCGGGGCCGATCAGGCTGAAGGGGCCCACCGTGACCCCCGCGCCGATCTGCGCGCCGGGTTCCACGATGGCCGAGGGGTGGATGCGGGTGTCCATCGCCCATCAGCCCCGCGGAATGTCCATCATCGCGGTGAACTCGGCCTCGGCCGCCAGTTCGCCGTCGACCGTGGCGCGGCCGGCGAACTTCCACACCTTGCCGCCGCCGCGTTTCACCGTCACATGCAGTTCCAGCACGTCGCCCGGCACCACCTTGCGGCGGAACTTCACCGCGTCGATGGTCATGAAATAGACCCGCGTGCCGGTATCGGCCAGGTTCAGGCTGACCCCCACCAGAATGCCCGAGGTCTGCGCCATCGCCTCGACGATCATCACGCCGGGGAACACCGGTTCGGCCGGGAAATGACCCTGGAACTGGGGTTCGTTGAAGGTGACGTTCTTGATCCCCACGGCCGAGACATTGGGCACGATGTCGCGCACCCGGTCGATCAGCAGGAACGGATAGCGGTGCGGGATGATCCGCTGGATCAGCGCGATGTCCGCCTCGGTCACGGGGGCTGCGGCGGGGGTGTCGGTCATCGGGCGGTCCCTTGTGGCGTGGTCTTCGGATGCGGTGCTAGCAACTGCCCGGCGCGCAGGCAAGCCGCGCGTCAATCGGCGGGGACGGCAGGGGG
>JACXUX010000466.1 GCA_014763725.1 Rhodobacterales bacterium | reverse complement strand
GCGGATCTCGACGCCGTCCACGTCCCAGCCCGAGCGGCTCTCGACCTGCGGACCTTCCGCGCCCGAGAGATAGGCGAACTCCAGCCCGTCGATCTCGCCGGGATCGGCGGTGACGTACCAGCGCGTGGCCGAAGACAGTCGCGGCTCGACCACCAGCGACAGCGATCCCGAGAACGGGTTCACATCGGCCGCCGTCGCGGGCGTGATGGAAGCCAGCCACTTCTCGGCGGTGGTCTCCAGCGCGGGCGGGACCAGCAGGTTGCGCGGCGTCACGCGGATCGTGCGATCCTCGATGCCCTTTTGGGTGCGCAGGGCCAGCCGCGCGGCCGACAGCGTCGCGTCGGAGATCGCCGCCCCGGTGCCCGCCTTGTTGCCGTGGTCGGCATGGAACAGCGTCTTGCCGTCCGACAGGGTCGGCCCGTTCCCGCTGCCCGCCTCGAGCAGGGTGACGAGGATCCGGGCCTCGGTCTCGGCGGCGGCCTGGCCCATGCGGCGGGCGAGGTCGGCGAAGGCACCGAGGTCGTCGTTGACCAGCACCTGCCGCGCGACGCCGATCTTCCGCGCCCAGGTCTCGACCTTGTAGGCCTCGCGCGCCTCGGCCATGGTTCCGGCCTTGATCTCGCCGTGCTCGTTCAGCTTCTCCAGCAGCGGCGCCTCGCCCAGCATGATTTTGTTAACCGCGCGGAAATCCCGCGCCGTGGTCTGGCGGCCGAGGCGGCGGATGCCCGAGGGCGCGGCCTGGTAGGCGTCGCGCAGCACCCGGCCCACCGTGTCCCCGAGGATGATCGGGAAGTCCGAGGTGGTGTGCAGCGCGCGGGTGACGAGGCTTGCGGGCGAGAGCGCCATGGTGGACTCGCCGCGGAGCGTCAGCAGTTCCTTCGCCATGTCCACGGGCGTGGCATAGGCGTAGCGCCGGGCAGGCTCGGAAAGCTCATGCCGAGGATTGATCCGGGCATAGAGCGCCTCACCCATCTGCCGGGCACGAAGCGCCGGGTCGTCGTGGCTGCCGCCCATCTCGACCCGGACCTGTTCGGTGCGGATCGCAGGCGCGCTGCGCTTCGCCAGCGCCTCGAAGGCCGCGCGGCGCGCGGTATCGGGATCGGCGCCTCCGTCGATCTGGCCATCGATCCAGGACTGGTCGAGCCCGGCGATGCGGGCGATGGAGCGGATCTCGGCGTTGGCCTCGGCGCGGGTCTCGGTGGTCGGCGCCTCGGGCGGGGTGGCGGTGGTGGTCATCTCTGTCTCCATGCGAATGTGGGCGCCGGGGTCGGCGGGCGTCGGCACCAGGGAAATCTCGTGGGGCGTCCAGCGCACGGCGGTCAGCACGCGCGCGCCGTTCTCTGCGGTCTCGGCCCATTCCTCGACC
>JACXUX010000465.1 GCA_014763725.1 Rhodobacterales bacterium | reverse complement strand
CCGCCCGCGCCGCATCCCCCACCACGCCGCCCGGCAGCAGCTGGTTCACGATCTGCGCCAGGTAATATTCGCGCAGCGCCTCGGCCGCGCCCAGCCGGATACCGAACTGCGCCGCCGTCAGCCGCCAGCGCAGCGCCGACAGCACCGTCTGCAGCGTCAGCGCGGCCAGCCCCGCCAGCAGCCAGCCGGGATCGGCCCCGGCCAGGCGGCGCGCGGCCTGCGGCCCGTCGGCCAGATGCCACAGGACCGCCAGCGCGGCCAGCGTCCCGGCCAGCTGCAGCGCCCGCGGCACCCGGACGGGCGGGAACAGGGACCGCATCGCTAGTTCCCCACCCGGGGCACCAGGCCCGAGGAATAGGTCCGCAGGATCAGATCGCGCATCCGGTCCATCGGGATGACCGGCACCTCGGCACCCGGCAGCAGCCCGGGCACCAGTCCCCAGGCCAGCGCCCGGTCGACCAGATGCGCCGGCCCAATCACATGCACCGGCACGTCGGGCCGTTCGTCCAGCGCCACGAACCCGGCCGCCTGATGGTCGCCCAGCACGATCATCAGGGGCGCCCTGTCCGCATGGCGCCCGGCATAGGCCAGCACGGTCTGCAGCGCATAGTCGATGGCCAGCCGGTATTGCGCGCGCACCCGGTCGCGGTCGCGCCAGACCACATCGGGCGGGTCGCCCTGGGTCGCCATCTCATTGAACACCTGGCCGTCGCCGATCGCGCCCCAGTCGACCAGCTGCGGCACGGGCACCCAGGGCGCATGCGACGACCCCGTCGCCACCTGCACGAACAGCCTGCGGTCGCCTGCGGCCGCCGGCAACAGCCGGTCCAGCGCCGCAAAGGTGAACTGGTCGGGCATGGTGACCCAGTTGAACGGCAGCCCGCGATAGCCCAGGTCGGTCGAGGCGAGGATCGTGTCGAACCCCATCGTGGCCGACTCGGGCCAGTCCATCGTGATCTGCGGCATCACCGCGGCGGTGTGAAAGCCCGCCCGCCGCGCCAGATGGAACAGCGTCCGCCGGCCCGAGGCCAGCACCGCGCCATAGCGCGTCTGACCATCGACCCACAGCCCGTTGGCCAGCGTGGCATGGGCCAGCCAGCTCTGCCCCCCCCGCGTGGGGGACGCGATCCAGCCCGAGGCCATCGCCAGCCCCGCCGCCTGAAGCCGCAGCGCACCCTCGGCCAGCGTGGCGCGGTGCAGGTCGGCGAACAGCGGCGTGTCATGGCTGGTGCGGCCATAGCTTTCGACAAAGACCACCATCACGTCACGGTCGATCAGGTCCAGCAGCCCCGTGGCCTCCGCCATCGGATCGGCCGCGGCCGCGGCCGATCCGATGGCGGAGGCCACGGGGCTGCTGGACCTGATCGA
>JACXUX010000464.1 GCA_014763725.1 Rhodobacterales bacterium | reverse complement strand
TGCCACCCCCTCCACCTCCTCGTTCAGCCTGAGCCCCATGCTGATGAGCCCGTGCAGGGCGGCGTGGGCGTAGACGAAGGTGTCGAGGGCCTCGTTGCGTTCGCCGTCGCGCTTCGGTTGCCAGGAGCGGATGGGGCGGCCCCGCTCGAAACGGGTGACGACGCGCTCGGCGGTCAGCTGGCGGAAGTAGTCGGTGTCGAGGCGGCGCGGGAAGTGGATCGCGCCGGGGCCGGGTTCGGTGAGGCGCAGGCGGGCGTAGACGGCGTCCTTCACCGCGTCCACGCCGACGATGAAGAGCGGGATCTTGCCCTTGTTCGTTCGTGTCGGGCGGCGCGGCCAGACCGGGATGCCGGGCCCGCCGCGGCCCTTGATCGCCCAGATGCGCCGGGCGAGCCGGGTGCGGCAGAACTCGTAGGCCATCTTGGTGTGGTGGCCGCCGGTGTCGATGGCCGCCGCGCGCACCGGCAGGTCGATCCCCGCGGGATGCGGGAACGTCGCCTTCAGCACCATGTCGAGATCGGACCACAGGCGCGGCCCGGAGGGATCGCCCCAGAGCACGCGGTAGTCGACCACCCACGCTTCCTCGTCGCGGCCCCAGCCGAGGATCTGCACCTCGATCCGGTCGCCCTGCACGTCGACGCCTGCGGTCAGCACAGCGACGGAGGCGGGCAGCGCCTCGCCCCAGTCCTCGCGCCTGGCCATCAGCGGATCGGCCGGAACGGTGTCGCCTGCCTGATCCTCCCAGGACTCGCCCAGCTTGGTGTTGACCCAGACCTGCAGGCGGGGCGGGTCCTTCATCACGCGCCCGTGCTCGGCGGCGATCTCGGCCCATGTCTCCCACGGGGAATAGAGCGCGGAGAGGTGGAAGCCCGCGGTGCGGCCGTCGCCCTCGGCGGTCGCGCGCCATTCGCCTGCGGCGAGCAGGCGGGGTTTCTCATGCTCGTGGTGGATGCCGCCGCAGGCCTCGCAGACCAGATGCGCCTGATCGCGCCGCCCTTCTGGCCATCGGATGCGCGCCCAGGTGATCGGGGCCATGTCGCCGCAATGCAGGCAGGGGACGTGGTAGAAGCGCCGGTCACTGTGCTCGAAGGCGGCCTCGATGCGGGAATGCCCCTTCAGCGTGGGCGTCGAGACCATGTAGATCTTGCGCCGCCCGCGGAAGGTCGCGGTGCGCTGGATCGCCAGGTCGACCGGATCGCCCTCGCCATCGGCGTCGCCGGGATAGCCGTCCACCTCGTCCAGGAACAGGTAGCGGACGGGCGTGGAGCGCAGCCCCACCGCGCTGTTGGCTCCGGTCATCACCAGTTGGCCGCCGGGGAAGGATTTGCGGAACAGGCTGTTCCCGGCGTCGCGGGAACGCGGTGCCGAC
>JACXUX010000134.1 GCA_014763725.1 Rhodobacterales bacterium | reverse complement strand
AGGGAGAGGCGGATGGCAGATCAGGTCGCGGCTGGGGCCCCCGCGGGCGCCCCAGCCGCGACCTGATCTGCCATCCGCCTCTCCCTCGTCATCGACACGGACAGTTAGCCGCAAGGAAACTAACCGATTGTTAAGGCCGATCCCCGAATCTGCGCCGCAAGGCAGAAGCCGATTGACGGGGGTACGTGGTGCAGAATCTCGCCGCCATCTGGTCCGGGCTGGACCTGCGTCGCCGCATCATACTGGCGGTCGCCACGCTGGGCGTGTTCGCCGCGGTGCTGGGGCTGGCCAGGGTCGCCTCGACCCCGCAGATGGCCCTGCTCTATGGCGGGCTCGATCCCGCCGCCGCGGGCGAGGTCGTCGCCGCGATCGAGGCGCGCGGCCTGCCCTATCAGGTGCAGGGCAGCACGATCCTGGTGCCCGCCGACCAGCGCGATGCGCTGCGGCTGCAGCTGGCGGGCGAGGGCCTGCCCGCCCAGGGCGCCGCGGGCTATGAGATCCTTGAGGACATGACCGGCTTCGGCACCACCGCGCAGATGTTCGACGCCGCCTTCTGGCGCGCGCGCGAGGGCGAGCTGGCCCGCACCATCCTGGCCATGCCGATGGTCGATCAGGCGCGCGTGCACCTGTCGCCGCGCCCCGCCCAGCCGTTCCAGCGCGACAACCGCCCCACGGCCAGCGTGACCGTCACCCTGCGCGCGGGCGCGCTGGACGCCGCCCAGGCGCGCGCGCTGCGGCATCTGGTGGCGGCCTCGGTCGCGGGCATGGCGCCCGAGGATGTCGCGGTGATCGACAGCCGCGCCGGCCTGATCCCGGTCGAATCGGCCGAAGGCGGATCGCCCCTGCAGGCCCAGGACCGGGCCGAGGCGCTGAAACGCAACGCCGAACGCTTGCTCGAGGCGCGCGTGGGACCCGGCCGCGCGGTGGTCGAGGTGGCGGTCGAACTGGCCACCGACCGCGAAACGTTCAGCGAACGGCGGATCGACCCGCAAAGCCGCGTGGCCATCGCGACCGAGAGTGAGGAACGCTCGGAATCCGCCACGACGCCCGACCCCCAGGTGACTGTCGCCTCGGACCTGCCCGAGGGCGATGCCGCGGGCGGCGGCGGGGGCAGCAGCCAGTCGGCCGAGACGCGGGAACGGGTGAATTTCGAAGTGTCCGAAACCCAGCGCGAGGTGCAGCGCGGCCCCGGGGCGATCCGCCGTCTGACGGTGGCGGTGCTGGTCGACGGTCTGCCGGTCACCGCCGCCGACGGCACGGTGACCATCGAACCCCGGCCCGAGGCCGAACTGGCCGCGCTGCGCGACCTGGTCGCCTCGGCCGTGGGCCTGGATGAGACGCGGGGCGATGTGCTGACGCTGCAGTCCATGGCCTTTTCGGCCAGCGAGCCGGCGGGGACGGTCGCCGCGGCTGGCCTGCTGGCGGGGATCAGCCCGATGACGCTGATCCAGACGCTGGTGCTGGCACTGGTGGCGCTGGTGCTGGGGCTGTTCGTGGTGCGCCCGCTGCTGGCGGCCCGCGCGGCCTCGGCCGCGGCCGACCTGCCCCCCCTGCCCGCGCCCGCCGCGCCGCTCGCGCTGCCCGGGATCGACGCCCCCCGCGTCCTCTCGGGCGAAATCGCGGGCGATGCCGACGACGCGCTGCCCGGCCGGATGGGCCTCGGCCTCGACGACCGCGCCGACCCGATGGAACGGCTGCGCCGTCTGATCGCCGAACGCCAGGCCGAATCCGTGGAAATCCTGCGCGGCTGGCTGGATGACCGGGCGGAGGAGCGGTGATGGCGCCCCTGCAGCTCGAGGATTTCTCGGCGCCCGAACCCGCCGCACCTCCGCCCGCATCGGGGGCCGCCCCGGGGGTCGAGGACGACCTGCATCAGGCCGCCTTCGAGCAGGGCTACGCCGCGGGCTGGGACGACGCCACCGCAGCGCTGAACGATGCCGACCGTCAGCTGCGCAGCGAACTGGCGCGCAGCCTGCAGGCCCAGGCCTTCACCTATCATGAGGTCCGCAGCGAGATGCTGCGCGCCCTGGCCCCGCTGTTCCGCGGCCTGACCGAGGTATTGCTGCCGCAGATCGCCCGCGCCGCCCTGCCGGGCCTGCTGGCGGACCAGCTGATGCCGCTGGCCGAACGGATGACCGAACTGCCGGTGCTGGTCACCCTGCACCCCGCCGCGCGCCCCGCGGCCGAGGCCCTGCTGGCTGACGCCTGCCGCCTGCCCGTCACCTACCGCGAGGAACCCGCCCTGGGCGAGGGGCAGGCCTTCCTGCAGGTGGGCGCGACCGAAGTGGCCATCGACCTGGACCGCACGCTGGCCGATCTGGCCGCGACGGTGCGTGACGTCTTCGACCATCCCGATGGAGGATCCCCGCATGGATGACACCGCCGACAACCCCTTTTCCCAGGTGCCGATCGAGATCACGATCTCGGTCGGCCGGGCGCGCCCGCTGATCCGCGACCTGCTGCAGCTGCAGAAGGACGCGATCCTGACGCTGGACCGCAAGGTCGACGACCCGGTCGAGCTCTACGTCGGCGACCGGCTGATCGCCCGGGGCGAACTGACCGAGGCCGATGGCGACGCCACCGGCCAGCTGGCCGTGCGCCTGACCGAGGTGGCAAACATGCGCGGCGGGCTGTGATGCGCGCCGCGGCGGCGGCCCTGGCGGCGGCCGCGGCGCTGGCCGCGGGGGCCGCGCAGGCCCAGGGGATCACGGTCGACCTGGGCGGCGAAGGCGGCCTGGCCACGCGCAGCCTGCAGCTGATCGCGCTGCTGACGCTGCTCAGCGTGGCGCCCGGGATCGCCGTGATGATCACCTGCTTTCCCTTCATCGTCACGGTGCTGTCGGTGCTGCGCCAGGGGCTGGGCCTGCCGCAAAGCCCGCCGAACATGGTGATCGTGACGCTGGCGCTGTTCCTGACCTGGTTCGTGATGGACCCGGTGCTGACCGCGGCGTGGGAGGCGGGTCTGGGCCCGCTGTGGCGCGGCGAGATGGAGCTGCAGACCGCCCTCATGGCTGCGCTGGGCCCCTTCCGCGGCTTCATGTCGGCCCGCATCGACCCCGAGACCTTTGCCGCGCTGGCCGCCCTGCGCCCCGATCCGCCGGCAGACCCCGCCACCGCGCCGCTGTCGATCCTGGTGCCGTCTTTCCTGCTGTCGGAAATCCAGCGCGCGTTCGAGATCGGCTTCCTGATCTACCTGCCGTTCCTGGTGATCGACCTGGTCGTGGCAGCGGTGCTGATGGCGATGGGGATGATGATGGTGCCGCCCGCGATGGTCGCGCTGCCCTTCAAGCTGGCCTTCTTCGTCGTGGCCGACGGCTGGGCCATGATCTCGGCCGCGCTGGTGCAGGGCTATCTCTGACGGCGGGGTGGTCGAGGCGCCCGCACGTTTCCGACCCGCGCGCCGGGGCGGTTCAGGCGTTCGGGCCGGCACATCCGGTCACGCCCCGCGGCCGGCCGGGCAGCCTGGCCAGCGCAGGCCGGGGCGCCGCAAGGGGGCCCTATGCGACTGAAAGCCGGGGGCCTTCAGGGGCGAGACAGGGACCAAGGCCACGGGCCCCTTGCAGACAGGCGAGGCGGCCTGGCCCCGCGCGGCGCTGTCCTCGCCAAATTGCTGGCATAGCCCGAGCGCGGCGAACGGGCGGCGCAGGCGAGCAACGGCCATCCGTGAACCCGACCGGGACGAAGTGGACGCAACGGGTCGGGACTGGGTCGCCGAGAGCGCGGGAAGAGGGGGCCGCATGGGGCAGCACGCCCGGACCCGCGCCCTGCCCCTGACCGGGGCGGCGCGGGCGCAGCCGGTGGGGGCCAGCGGGGTCGAAAGCCCGATCGCAAGCGGGCCCCGCGCGGGTCAAAGGCCCCACTGCCTGTGCCGCGGCAGAAGGGCAACGCGGCGACCCTTGCGGGCCGAAGGCGTCCGTGTCCAGGGACACTCGCCGGGGCGGTCGGACCGCGTCCGCAGCCCCGGATGGACCGGCGCCCTGGGGAATGCGCCCGGGCCGCGGCCCCGTCCCCGGCGGCGCGGCCAGCAGGCGCGGCAGCCGGCGCAGGGCCGGAACTCCTGCGCTCTGCCCGCGGGGCGCCATCGTCCTGCCGCAGTGGGCAGCAAGGTTCTGCGCCATGAACGCGACTCTTGTGCTTTCTGCGACCCTCTCCGGCCTGCTGGCGCTCTGGCTGGTCGGGGCCAGCTGGCGCGCCCATGCCGCCTTTGCCGAGGACAAGCGGCGGGCGGAACGCGGCGAACGGCGGATCCCCGAGGACGACCTGCTGTATCTGGCCTGGATCGGCGGGTGGCCGGGGGCCAAGCTGGCCCAGCGCCGGCTGCGGCACAAGACGCGGAAGGAACCGTTCCGCAGCCGCCTGAACCGCATCGGGCGGATACAGGCGATGGTGGCGGCGCTGGTTCTGGCGGGGGCCTGGGCGCTGCCCGGGGCGACCGGGTCGCTGCCCGCGCTGGTCCGGGCCGCGGGCGCATCCCTGGTGCAGGCCGCGCAAGCACAGATCGCGGGGAACAGCGCCCCGGACCCGCAAACCGCCCCGCGCCGGTTCGGCCCCGGGGGCGAGGCGCGCGCGCCAGACCGCGATCTGCCGCGCCGCTTCGGCCCCGGATCGACCGACTGACCGGCGCTAGCTGCGCACCAGCTGTTCGTAGCCGGTGGCGACGCGGCGGGTCAGGTCGCCCACCTCGAACCGGTAGGGCCCGATCTCGCCCACGGGCGTGACCTCGGCCGCGGTGCCGGTCAGCCAGCACTGTTCGAAGCCTTCCAGCTCCTCGGGCAGGATGTGGCGTTCGTGCACCTTGATCTGCATGTCGCGCAGCATGCCGATCACGGTCTGCCGGGTGATGCCGTTCAGGATGCAGTCGGGCAGCGGCGTATGCACCTCGCCATCCTTGACGAAGAAGATGTTGGCGCCCGTCGCCTCGGCCACAAAGCCGCGGAAGTCCATGAACAGCGCGTCCGAGCAGCCCTTGGCCATCGCGGCATGCTTGGACATGGTGCAGATCATGTAGAGACCGGCGGCCTTGGCCGCGGTGGGGATCGTCTCGGGGCTGGGCCGCTTCCATTTGGCGATGTCCAGCTTGGCGCCCTTGAACTTGGCATCGCCGTAATAGGCGCCCCAGGTCCAGGCCGCGATCGCCAGACGCACGGGGTTGCCCAGGCTGGCCACGCCCATTTCCTCGCCCGCGCCGCGGAAGGCCACCGCGCGCACATAGGCATCGGTCAGGCCGTTGGCCTGCAGCACCGCCTCTTTCGCGGCGTCGATCTGGTCGGCGGTCCAGGGGATCGGCATGTCCAGCAACTCGCCCGACTGCAGCAGCCGCAGCGAATGTTCGTGGCCCTTGAAGATCTTGCCGTTGTAGCAGCGCTCGCCCTCGAAGACCGAGCTGGCATAGTGCAGCGCATGGGTCAGGATGTGCACCTTTGCCGCGCGCCAGTCCACCAGCGCGCCGTCCATCCAGATGAAGCCGTCGCGGTCGTCATAGCCTGCCATTTCGGTCCTCCTGCAGCCGATTTGCGAATGTTGCGCGCAATAGGCCGATGCGGACACGATCTTGCGCAAAATCCGGGGCTGGCTAACAGTTGCATCTTGGAAAGTCAACAAGGCTGACGTAAATTCCGGCCAAAGGCGGAGGATTCGATGGCAGAGGGCGGACCGGGTCCGGGCGGGGGCGAAAGCCTGCTGTTCCTGACCGACGAACAGCTGCGCAAGGGGATCGAGGCGATGTTCTTCGCCTATCGCGGCTTTACCTCGGACCCGGACCGGATCCTCGAGGGGCTGGACTACGGCCGCGCCCATCACCGGGCGCTGCACTTCATCCAGCGCAGCCCGGGCACCACGGTGAACAACCTGCTGTCGATCCTGGGGGTGACCAAGCAGAGCCTGAACCGCGTGCTGCGCACGCTGATCGACGACGGGCTGGTCGAAAGCCGGGTGGGCCGTCAGGACAAGCGCGAACGCCACCTGTATCTGACCGACCGCGGCGCGGTGCTGGAACGCGAGTTGTCGGATGCCCAGCGGGCGCGGATGCGGGCGGCCTATCGCGCCGCGGGGCCGGTGGCGGTGCAGGGGTTCCGCACCGTGCTGGAGGCGATGATGGACCCCGACCTGCGCCGCCAGTTCCTGCGCGAGGGCGGGCCATGACCGAACCCGCCGCCCATCTGCTGATCGTCGACGATGACGAACGGATCCGGGGCCTGTTGCAGAAATTCCTGATCCGGAACGGCTTTCTGGTGACGGTGGCGCGCGATGCGGCACAGGCGCGGCGGCTGCTGGCGGGGCTGGACTTCGACCTGATCGTGCTGGACGTGATGATGCCAGGCGAGGATGGCATCGCCCTGACCGCTGCGCTGCGCCGGCGGATGGCGACGCCCATCCTGCTGCTGACCGCGCGGGGCGAGACGCAGAACCGGATCGAGGGGCTGGAGGCCGGCGCCGACGACTATCTGGTGAAACCCTTCGAGCCGAAGGAGCTGTTGCTGCGGATCAACGCCATCCTGCGCCGCGTGCCGCAGGCGCCCGCACCCGCCCAGCCGCCGCGGGTGCTGACGCTGGGCGCCGTGCGCTATGACGTCGACCGGGGCGAGCTGTGGCAGGGCGACGATCCGATCCGCCTGACCGCGACCGAGGCCCAGCTGATGCGGATCTTTGCCGCCCAGCCCGGCGTGGCGGTCAGCCGCGAACGGCTGGCGGGCGACCTGGACCGCGCCGAGGGCGGGCCCGAGGCGCGCGCCGTCGACGTGCAGATCACCCGCCTGCGCCGCAAGATCGAGGCCGACCCCAAGCAGCCCCGCTATCTGCAGACCGTGCGGGGCGAGGGCTACATGCTGGCCCCCGACTGACGCGGCCCAGCGCGCCCCGACTGCCCCGTGGACGGCCGGGCCGGCCCGATGCTAGCCTGCCGCCACATCACGGAGGATCCGATGCGCACCCCCCTTGCGGCCGCCGCTGTCTGCGCCGCCCTGTTCCTGCCCGCCGCGGCCCAGGAGCTTGTCTTCTGGGACACGGTCGCAGGCTGGGACATCCACGTCGACCCGACGCTGGGCAACGGCTGCCTGATCCAGGCGGAATACGACAACGGCGCGCTGGTGCGCATCGGCTTTGATACCGACCAGGGCATGGGCTATGTCACGGCCTTTCATGCCGACTGGGGCGATGTGGTCGAGGGCGAGACCTATCCGGTGGTCTTCGACCTGGACGGTCAGGCCTATCAGGGCGAGGCCGTGGGCCTGTGACTGAACGGCGTGCCGGGCGTGGACATCGTCTTCGACAACGGCGACTTCCTGTGGGACATCGCGGCGAAATACACGATGACGCTGTTCAGCGAGGCGGGCGAGGTCATGGCGATCGACCTGGGCGGCACCATGGCGGCGCTGAACGAGGCCATCGCCTGCCAGGAGGCGCAGGGCTGACCCCCGGCCCCGGGGGGCTGTCTGCCCCCCGGGGCCGGGGGTCAGCCCTGCACCTCCTGGCAGGCGA
>JACXUX010000463.1 GCA_014763725.1 Rhodobacterales bacterium | reverse complement strand
GCGCTGCCCGTGCCCGTGCCCGACCGCGGCGGCGCCGTGCGCAGCGCGACCGCGTTCAGGAACCGCGCCCCGTCGCCTGCGGCCAGCGCCGGCGCCCCGTCCGACACCCCGCGCAGCAGGTCGTCCAGCCAGTCCTGATCGGCCCTGGCGAAGTCGTGCAGGACGTAGCCTGCCACCGCATCCCTGTGCCCAGGATGGCCGATGCCCAGCCGCACCCGGCCATAGGCATCGGTGCCGACATGGGCATGGATCGACCGCAGGCCGTTGTGCCCGGCATGGCCGCCGCCCTGCTTCAGCCGGCACTTGCCGGGGGCCAGGTCCAGCTCGTCATGGAACACGGTCAGATCGGCGGGCGCCAGCTTGTGAAAGCGCAAGGCCTCGCCCACCGACTGGCCGGACAGGTTCATGAAGGTTTCAGGCTTCAGCAGCAGCACCTTTTCGGACCCGAAGCGCCCCTCGGCCACCTGCCCCTGAAAGCCGCGCCGCCAGGGCGAAAACCCGTGGTCGGCCGCGATCCGGTCCAGCGCCATGAACCCGATGTTGTGCCGGTTGCCCGCGTATTTCGCGCCCGGATTGCCCAGGCCCACCCACAGTTTCATCCCTGACTCCGGCTGGACGGGGCCTTGCCGCCCGTGGCAGGGATGTAACGCGGCCCCCGCGGCGGGGCAACCGCGGGGGCAGGGGGCAGATGGCGGAATTCGTGCTGAACGGGGTGGTGCTGGACCTGCCCCCCGACCTGGTGACGCGCCAGATCGACCGCGCGATCCGCGCCGGCACGTATGAGAATACCGAGGCGCTGGCCCTGATGCGCCATGTCCGGGGCCGCGCCCGGCTGCTGGATCTGGGGGCGGGGGCGGGCTATCTGGCGACGCTGCCCGGCCGGATCGTGGCCCCCGGCGCGGTGACGGCGGTCGAGGCCGCGCCCGAACTGGCCCGGATCGCGCGCGCCACCCTGGCGCGCAACGGGGGCTAGGGGCGGGTGATCCATGCCGCCGTGGTGCCCGCGGGCCACGCGGGGGCCACCGCCACGCTGGCGCTGCGGCCGTCGTTCCGGGCGTCCTCGCTGATCCCGCCTGCGCCGGGCAAGGCCTGGGACCCGGTCGAGGTGCCCGCGATCCCGCTGCCCGACCTGCTGGCGCAGGTGGCCCCCACGGTGATGACCGTCGATCTGGAGGGGGCGAGGCCGCGCTGTTCGACGCGCCGCTGCCGCCGGGGCTGCGGCTGGTGGTGGTGGAACTGCACCCAGCGGTCTATGGCCGGGCAGGCATCTGCCGCATCTTTGCCGGGCTGATGTTGGCAGGCCTGGCCTATCAGCCCGAGGGGTCGCAGGGAAACACCGTAGTCTTTGACCGCGGCCCCACCCCTTGACC
>JACXUX010000462.1 GCA_014763725.1 Rhodobacterales bacterium | reverse complement strand
GCCCGCCCCAGTCCAGCGGACGCACCTGCAGCGCGGCCCCCTGGTGGACCGAGCCCTCGTCCAGCGGCACGTCGAACTTGCGGGGGTCCACCACCTCGGGCGTCAGGCCGCTGGCGGCGATCGCCTCGGCCAGCTTGTCGGCGGCGTTGCGGGTCACCACCAGGCGCAGCCGGTCGCGCGCGGGGTTCATCAGCGCATCGCGCACCGCATGCAGGCCGAACAGCCACAGCGTCTGGTTCTGCTCGCTGCGGCGCGCGCGTTCCTTGTCGATCACCCAGGCCGGTTTCTTCATGGCTCCCCCGTCGGTCGCCCCTTCTTACGCGGGCGGGCCGGTCAGGGAAAGGCCACCCTACCCCGCCCCCCGGGCGGCGCGGTTTTTCCGGTTGACGCCCCCATTGCGCCGCGCTATCCGACGCGCCAGACCCGCGGTGCAGCCGCAGGTGCAAGGGCGACGTGCTGCAAGGTGCGGCAGCGGACTGTAACTCCGCCGGGGAGACCCATGCCTGGTTCGATTCCAGGGTCGCCCACCATTTTCCTTTTCCGGCCAATCAAATCAACGCCCTGCGGGGCGGTTTTGTAAACCTACTTGGCAGGTTTTACAGTTTTCGTTCGCGTTTCATTCAGTTCCATCGCCGCAACGGCCCGTTCCGCAAGGTGCAGTCGGTTCGCCGCGACGGTGTAACGGGTGACTTCGGCAAGCGTCTGGTGCCCGCTGATAGCCATGATCTCATGCGCACTGCATCCGGCTTCCGCGAGTCTGCGGCACGTCGCCTTGCGCAGCCCATGCGGCGAAAGCCCATCCGGCAACAGCCGCCTGCCTTCATCGTCGACCACGGCTTCCACCATCTTGCGGAACCAGTTGGTGAACCCCTCGGGAGTCATCGGCTTGCCGCGTTCCGACATGATGAATGTCAGGTTGTCATTCGGCAGAGCGTCCATAGCCGAGCGAAGGTGCGGGTGAATGGGAATGCTGACTTCCTGCCCCGTTTTCTGTTGCACGATGGACAGGACGCCCGCCCGCACATGCTGCCGCCCCATGCGCACCACGTCGCCGCGCCGCTGGCCCGTGTAGAGCAAGAGCGAAAACGCCAGATGCGCCCGGCTGCCCGCCCCATGATGCGCAAGGAAGGAGTCAATGTGTTCCTCTTCCCATGTGGTGAAGCCTTCGGTGCGGTGGCGCAGTTTCTTGACGCCCGCAGTCGGATCGTCGCGCCGCCAGCCCAGATCAGGTCGTGTCGCGTATGTGGTGGAAATTCCCGATTGGCGGTCTCCGGTCTGGTTGAGGGTTGCCGCTTCAGGCGGCGAGGTCAAGGGTTACGGGGTCGAGGGGTTGGCAAAGGGTCTCCCACCCATCGACCTTGCGCATCACGATCT
>JACXUX010000461.1 GCA_014763725.1 Rhodobacterales bacterium | reverse complement strand
CAATGTTAGTCATTATGGTAGTCCACTTTCAGATCATCAATCTGAACTTGTAGCTGATCACCTTGATCGAAGTTTTGCAGAACAACCGTTGTCTGACTAACGGTTCCGGTTGCAACGTCGCCATCACCGTCGGAATCGATAGTCAATGTTGCTGAACCATCTTGATCATTGAAAGCAATATCCAGATATTGTCCCAAATCATCTGGATTAATCTGTCCAGTAATCACTTCACTCAAATCCAATACATCACCTTCTGTTGCATCGTAGTCGGTAATGGTTGTGGTATGACCTTCATTGCCTCCGGCAATAACAAAGCGATCTGCGCCATCACCGCCAGTAAGGATATCGTCACCCATACCACCGTATAACAAATCATCTCCAGCGCCACCATCAAGAATATCGTTACCCTCACCACCACGAAGCAGATCATTGCCCGCACCGCCATTAAGCGTATCGTTACCTTCAAAACCGTACAGACGATCAGCATCATTGGTACCGGTAAGCGCATCATCACTCACCGTTCCTTCATAAATGCCGTTCTCTTCTGTCGTGTTATCCAACAGATTGGCATTAATCAAATTACCAACAGTATCGGTATCACTTAAACCAGTAGTATCAGTTGCAGTAATTGTAGTCGAATTCAAAATGCCTGCATCGGCCAGTACCGCTGAATTGAACTCAACAGTCCCTAGCAACTCATTGATGGCCTGGTTATCAATCTCACCGCCATCCACTGCTTCAATCTTGATGCTATATGAACCAAGCACATTCAGCGAAATAATTCCCAGAGGATTGATATTCAGCCCAGATTGCTCATAAGTGACTTTTAATCCGAGTTCACTGGCCAGCTGTTCCGAAATCGACATAGGTTTATTTACACCATTTAGATCAATTCCCAATTCAGCCAACCCTGAAGTCGTTATCGTAACCGACTGCAGATTATTATTAGCATCAAATGCAGTCAAAGCCTGATGTGCACCAAAGTCGATCAGATTCAACGCTTCTACACCAATAATACCCAACAGGCTATTGCTTTCCTGCACATTAACAATAGGTGCCACCGGGAGCTGGACGATATCGATCGTCAGTTGCGCAGTATCGCTATCACCGTCAGGCTGAGTTAGTTTATAAGTAAAGCTATCCTGCTCTCCATCGTTGTTGATATTGGCATTTGGCGTATAGGTATATGAACCATTACTGCTGATTTCCAATGTACCGTATGAACCTGTCACCGTTGTACCGGAAGCAGGCACATCAACGAATTCCGTACCGTTCCAGATAGACAGTGATGCACCCTCCGAACCTTTATCATCGACTTCACCCGATGCATTGGCATCTGTAATGACGTTTCCAGAAGCCGAAGTGGCTTGAACTT
>JACXUX010000460.1 GCA_014763725.1 Rhodobacterales bacterium | reverse complement strand
GCCACAGGCCGCGGCGCGGCGCGGGCCGGGCGGGGGCGGCCCGCAGCGGCGCAGGGGCGGACCGGGGCTGCGCGGCCTCGGCATCGGCCAGAACCCGGGCCAACAGCGCGGCCGAAGGCACCGGCGCCTCGGCCCGCGCGGCCGAAAACAGATCGTCCAGATCGTCGCTGCGCATCTCAAGCCCCTTCGTCGTCATATCCCAGGTCGTCCCGCCGCCCCGCCAGCGCCGCCTGCAAGCCCCGTCGCCCGCGCGCCAGCAGACTTTCGACAGCCTCGACCCCGATGTCCATGATCCCGGCGATCTCGGGGTTTCCCAGACCTTCGAGGTGACGCAGCACGACCGCCTGGCGCTGGCGTTCGGGCAGGTCCGCCAGCGCCGCCTGCAGCGCGCGGGCCCGGTCGTCGGCGATCAGCCCCGACAGCGCGCCAGGGGCGGGGTCGGCGGGTTCGGGCACCTCGTCCAGCGCAGGCGCCGGGCGGCGGCGGCGCAGCCGGTCGGTGCAGAGGTTGGCCACCACGCGATAGAGCCAGGTGGTCGGCCGCGCCTCGCCCGCGCGCCAGCCGGGGGCCGCGCGCCACAGCCGCAGCATTGCCTCTTGCGCCACATCCTCGGCCTCGGCCCGGTCGCCCAGCATCCGCACGGCATAGGACAGCGCGCGCGGCGTCAGCCGCAGCGTCAGGATACGGGCGGCGGCGGCATCGCCCGCGGCATAGGCGGCCAGCAACGCCTCATCGGTCAGGTCGGTCTGCGCGTCGAAGGCCATCTGCATCCGGCATCCCTAGCGTGCCCGCAGAGGGGGCGCCAAGTCGGCGGGGCAGCGCCCCGCCGGCCCGATTGTCAGTTGCCGCCAAAGGGCCAGGGCATCGCGCCGTGGCCGTGGCCCTGGCCGTGGCCTTCGCCGTGACCGTAGCCGTGGCCCTCGCCGCGGCCGTGGCCCTCGCCGCGACCCTCGCCATGGCCGCGGTCGCCGTGCATCCCGCCCTGGCCGCGCATCCCGCCGTCGCGGCACATCATCGCGCCGCGCAGGGCCTGGACCTCCCCTTCGGTGACGCGACCGTCGCCATCGGTGTCGAAGCGGTCGAACATCATCCCCGGCATGCCCGACCCGATCACCAGTTCCCCCGCCGACAACAGGCCGTCGCCATCGGCATCGTGCCGGTCGACCATGGATTGCGCGCGCATCCGGGCCGTCTCGGCCATGCGGGCCATCTCGCGGTCGGCCAGTTCGGTCACCGACAGCTTGCCGTCGCCGTCGGCGTCCAGACCCGCGGCCTCGGCCGCGCGGGCGGCGTCGAATTCCTGCCGGGTGACGGTGCCGTCGCCATCGGCGTCAAAGCGGTCGAACATCCGCATCGGCGGGGTGGCGGGGGCCTCGGC
>JACXUX010000459.1 GCA_014763725.1 Rhodobacterales bacterium | reverse complement strand
GGCGGGCGGCCATGATATCGGCGCGCCGCGCCCCGGGTCCATCCATCCGCCGTCCGCCCCCGGTTCATCCGCCCCGCCCTTCACGACACTGTCATGCGAATCGTCTCTCCCACCAGTGTGACGGTGCTGTGTATACAGCAAAAACCCCGGAGAGGCGATGTTCCGCACCCTGATCGGCGCCAGCGCGCTTGCCTCCGCCCTGGCCTGCGCCCCCGCGCTGGCCGAGACCCTGCGCTTTGGCGTGACCGACCTCGAGGGCATGGAGGCCCTGCAGCAGGAATGCGGCGCCTTCGAAACCGCGCTGGAAACCGCCACCGGCCATGACATCGAACTGTTCGCCGTGTCCTCGCGCACCTCGGCGGTCGAGGCGATCAACCAGGGCCAGGTCGACCTGATCCTGACCGGCCCCGCCGAATATGTCGTGATCAAGGAACTGGCCGATCCGGTCATCGTCGCCGGCTGGCAGCGGCCCAACTACTATGCCCAGGTCGTGACGCTGGCCGACGGGCCGGTCAAGTCGGTCCAGGATCTGCGCGGCGGCAAGGTGACCTTCGGCTCGATCGGGTCGACCTCGCAGCATCTGGGGCCGGCACAGGTTCTGGCCGACCTGGGGCTGAAGCTGGACGCCGACTACACCGGCGAGATCATCAGCCGCAACGTGGCTGTCGAGGCGCTGATCCGCGGCGACGTCCAGGCCGTGGGGATGAGCGAGGGCCACCTGAAGTCGATCCGCGAGGCCTTTCCCGAAACCGCCTTCACCGTGATCGCCCGCGGCCGCGACCTGCCCAACGACATCCTGGTCGCGCGCAGGGATCTGGCGCCCGAGCTGATCGAATCGGTCCGCAAGGCCTTTGCCGAACAGGGCGAGGTGCTGATGGCCGCCGTCCTGCAGGGCGACGACAACCAGAAATACAACGGCGGTTTCTTCTTCACCGACATCGACGACAGCCACTACGACTATGTCCGGTCGATGTATGCCACCATCGGCGTCGACACCAAGTCCTTCGTCGGCGAGTGACCCGACCGGGCGGGGCCCCGTCTTTCCCCAGCAAAGGCATCGCCATGCTCGACCTTGCCCCGGAACGCCCCGCGACCGCGCGCGACGCGCTGTCGGATGCCGTCGTGACGACCCGCGGCCTGCGCAAGAGCTATGACCGCAGGACCGAGATCCTGAAGGGCATTGACCTGACCATCCGGCAGGGCGAACGGGTCGCGCTGATCGGGTCGAACGGCTGCGGTGTCGCATCCCGCGTGAGTGTAGACGCGCTTCCTGAACAGCTCGGGCCTGCGACGCTGCCATGCTTCGGCCGGGCCGCCTTCGCCTGAAGGGTGCGCAGGTTTCCTGCACCATGCCGACGCAGGCACCGGTCCAGGCCCGAGC
>JACXUX010000133.1 GCA_014763725.1 Rhodobacterales bacterium | reverse complement strand
GCGCGGGGGCGGGGGCCGCGGCGGCGGCAGGCGCTGCGGCCACGGCCGCGCTATCGGTCGAGATCACGCCCAGACGGGCGCCTGCGGCCACGGTGCTGCCCTCGGGCGCCACGATCTCGGCCAGCACGCCCGCCACGGGGCTGGGCACCTCGAGCGAGACCTTGTCGGTTTCCAGCTCGCACAGCATCTCGTCCTGGGCCACGCTGTCGCCCGGCTTCTTGAACCAGGTGGACACGGTCGCCTCGGACACGCTTTCGCCCAGCGTCGGGACCATCACGTCGATCATCTTCTTCGCCTCTCCCGCGGCCGGGGCTGCCGGCGCGCCTTTCGCTTGGGGTTCCGGCGCGGCCTTGCCGGCGCCGATCTGGGCCAGCAATGCGCCCATGGTCACGGTGGCGCCCTCGGGCGCCACGATTTCTGTCAGCGTGCCGGCGACGGGGGCGTGCACCTCGACCGTCACCTTGTCGGTTTCCAGTTCGCACAGCATGTCGTCGGCGGCCACCTGGTCGCCCGGCTTGCGGAACCAGGTGGCGACTGTGGCCTCGGACACGCTTTCGCCCAGGGTGGGGACGCGGACCTCGGTCACCATCAGGCGGCACCCCCGGCGACCGTCAGTGCCTCGTTCACCAGCGCCTCCTGTTCGGCCTTGTGCCGGCTGGCCAGGCCCGTGGCGGGCGAGGCCGAGGCTGCGCGGCCGGCATAGAGCGGCCGGCTGAAGCGCGCGCCAAGCCGCTTCAGCACCCATTCCAGATTGGGTTCGACAAAGCTCCAGGCGCCCTGGTTCTTGGGCTCTTCCTGGCACCAGACGATCTCGGCCGTCTTGAAGCGTTCCAGTTCCTTGACCAGGCTGAGCGCGGGGAAGGGATAGAACTGTTCCAGACGCAGCAGATAGACGTCATCGGCGGCGCGGGCGTCGCGTTCGGCCAGCAGGTCGTAATAGACCTTGCCCGAACAGATCACCACGCGGCGGATGTCGGCATCGGGGCGCAGCACCAGCTTCGAATTGCCCTTTTCCGCATCGTCCCACAGCACGCGGTGGAAGGACGATCCAGTGACGAAATCCTCGGCCGTGCTGATGCACATCGGATGGCGCAGCAGCGACTTGGGCGTCATCAGGATCAGCGGCTTGCGGAAGCTGCGGTGGAGCTGCCGACGCAGGATGTGGAAGTAGTTGGCGGGCGTCGAGCAGTTGGCGACGATCCAGTTGTCCTCGGCCGACAGCTGCAGGAACCGTTCCAGCCGCGCGCTGGAATGTTCGGGGCCCTGCCCCTCGAACCCGTGCGGCAACAGGCAGACCAGACCCGACATCCGCAGCCACTTGCGTTCGCCCGAGTTGATGAACTGGTCGAACATGATCTGCGCGCCGTTGGCAAAGTCGCCGAACTGCGCCTCCCACAGGGTCAGGGCATTGGGTTCGGCCAGCGAATAGCCGTATTCGAAGCCCAGCACGGCATATTCCGACAGCATGCTGTCGATCACCTCATACCGGGCCTGGCCTTCGCGGATGTGGTTCAGCGGGTAGAAGCGTTCCTCGGTCGACTGGTCGATCAGCGCGGAATGCCGCTGGCTGAAGGTGCCCCGGGCGCAGTCCTGGCCCGACAGGCGGACGGGATAGCCCTCGGCCAGCAGGCTGCCGAAGGCCAGCGCCTCGGCCGTGGCCCAGTCGAAGCCGCGGCCGGTCTCGAACATCCGGGCCTTGGCCTCGAGCTGGCGGGCCACGGTCTTGTGGATGTCGAAGCCCTCGGGCACGCGGGTCAGCGCGCGGCCCAGCTCGGCCAGCGTGTCGGGCGCGATCGCGGTGTTGCCGGGGGTGTAGTCGGCGCCCTCGCGGTCAAGCCCGGCCCAGCGGCCGTCCAGCCAGTCGGCCTTGTTGGGCTTGAAGTCCTTGGCGACCTCGAACTCCTCGTTCAGGCGCGCCTGGAAGGCGGCCTTCATGTCCTCGATCTCGCCCTCGGGGATCAGGCCGTCTTTGACCAGCCGTTCGGTATACAGCTGCAGCGTCGTCTTCTGCCGGCGGATGCGGTTGTACATCGCCGGGTTGGTGAACATGGGCTCGTCGCCCTCGTTATGGCCGAACCGGCGATAGCAGAAGATGTCGATCACCACGTCGCGGCCGAACTTCTGGCGGTATTCGGTGGCCACCTTGGCGGCATGGACCACGACCTCGGGGTCGTCGCCGTTGACGTGGAAGATCGGCGCCTCGACCATCAGCGCGATGTCGGTGGGATAGGGCGAGGTGCGGCTGAAATGCGGCGCGGTGGTGAAGCCGATCTGGTTGTTCACCACGATGTGGATGGTGCCGCCGGTGCGGTGGCCCTTGATCCCCGACAGCTGGAAGCATTCCGCGACCACGCCCTGGCCGGCAAAGGCCGCATCGCCGTGCAGCAGCACGGGCAGCACGCTGCGGCGCGAGGTGTCGCCCGCCTGGTCGCCCTTGGCGCGGGCCTTGCCCAGAACGACGGGGTTCACCGCCTCGAGATGGCTGGGGTTCGCGGTCAGCGACAGGTGGACGGTGTTGCCGTCGAAGGTGCGGTCGGAACTGGCGCCCAGGTGGTATTTCACGTCGCCCGAACCGTCGACATCCTCGGGCTTGAAGCTGCCGCCCTGGAATTCGTTGAAGATCGCGCGATAGGGCTTCATCAGCACATTGGCCAGCACCGACAGCCGGCCGCGGTGCGGCATGCCGAAGACGATTTCCCTGACCCCCAGCGCGCCGCCGCGCTTGATGATCTGTTCCATCGCAGGGATCAGCGCCTCGCCGCCGTCCAGGCCAAAGCGCTTGGTGCCCATGAACTTGACGTGGCAGAACTTCTCGAAGCCCTCGGCCTCGACCAGCTTGTTCAGGATGGCCTTGCGCCCCTCGCGGGTGAAGGCGATCTCCTTGCCGTAGCCCTCGATCCGCTCCTTCAGCCAGGCGGCCTGTTCGGGGTCCGAGATGTGCATGTATTGCAGCGCGAAGGTGCCGCAGTAGGTCCGCTTCACGATGTCGAGGATCTGGCGCATGCTGGCGACCTGCAGCCCCAGCACGTTGTCGATGAAGATCGGGCGGTCCATGTCGGCCTCGGTGAAGCCGTAGGACCTGGGGTCCAGTTCCGGATGCGGGGTGACCTCGCGCAGGCCCAGCGGGTCAAGGTCGGCCACCAGATGGCCGCGGATGCGGTAGGCGCGGATGATCATCAGCGCGCGGATCGAATCCAGCACGGCGCGCTGGATCTGGGCGTCGGTCAGGCTGATGCCGGCGTCGGCGGCCTTTTCCACGATCTTGCGGGCCGCGCCCTTCACCTCTTTCGGGGCGGGCCATTCGCCGGTCAGCGCGGCGGTCAGGTCGTCGGCGGGCTGCGGCGGCCAGTCGGTGCGGGCCCAGCTGGGGCCGCGGGCGGCGCGCTTGGCGTCCACCTCGGTTTCGCCCAGGGCGCGGAACAAATCGGCCCAGGCGGCATCCACGCTGGCGGGGTCGGCGGCAAAGCGCGCCTGCAGCTGGTCGATGTAATCGGCGTTCGCGCCGTCCATGAAGGAGCCGACGCGGAAGGTGTCGTTCGGGGATTGGTCGTTCATGTCCTGTCCTCCCGCGGGGGTGGGCGCCCCCGCGGGGGCGCCCGGTGCATCTTCAGCGGCCCATCGCCGCCAGCACGGCCTGGCCCAGGCCCGCGGGGCTGTCGGCCACCACGATGCCGGCCGATTTCATCGCCTCGATCTTGGACCCGGCATCGCCCTTGCCGCCCGACACGATGGCGCCGGCATGGCCCATGCGCCGGCCCGGGGGGGCGGTGCGCCCGGCGATGAAGCCGGCGGTGGGCTTCCAGCGGCCGCGCTTCTTTTCGTCGGCCAGGAACTGCGCGGCCTCTTCCTCGGCGCTGCCGCCGATCTCGCCGATCATGATGATCGAGGTGGTTTCGGGATCGGCCAGGAACATTTCCAGGATGTCGATGTGTTCCGACCCCTTGATCGGGTCGCCGCCGATGCCCACGGCGCTGGACTGGCCCAGGCCCACGTCGGTGGTCTGCTTGACCGCCTCATAGGTCAGCGTGCCCGAGCGCGACACCACGCCCACCGACCCGCGGCTGAAGATCGACCCCGGCATGATGCCGATCTTGCAGGCGCCGGGCGTCATCACGCCGGGGCAGTTCGGCCCGATCAGGCGCGACTTGGAATTGATCAGCGCGCGCTTGACCTTCATCATGTCCAGCACCGGGATGCCCTCGGTGATGCAGACGATCAGCGGGATCTCGGCGTCGATCGCTTCCAGGATCGAGTCCGCGGCAAAGGGCGGCGGCACATAGATCACGCTGGCGTCCGCGCCGGTCTGTTCCACCGCCCGATGCACGCTGTCGAAGACGGGCAGGTTCAGGTGGGTCGTGCCGCCCTTGCCGGGCGTGACGCCGCCGACCATCCTGGTGCCATAGGCGATGGCCTGTTCGGTGTGGAAGGTGCCCTGGCTGCCGGTGATCCCCTGGCAGATGACCCTGGTGTGTTCGTTGACGAGAACAGCCATCGGTTTATCCCTTCACAGCCTTGACGATCTTCTGCGCGGCGTCCGACAGGTCGTCGGCCGCGATCACGTTCAGACCGCTTTCATTGATGATCTTCTTGCCCAGCTCGACATTGGTGCCCTCAAGCCGGACGACCAGCGGCACGGCCAGGCCCACTTCCTTGACCGCGGCCAGCACGCCCTCGGCGATGATGTCGCAGCGCATGATGCCGCCGAAGATGTTGACCAGGATGCCCTTCACGTTCGGGTCGCTGGTGATGATCTTGAAGGCCTCGGTGACCTTTTCCTTGCTGGCGCCGCCGCCCACGTCCAGGAAGTTGGCCGGTTCCGCGCCGTAAAGCTTGATGATGTCCATCGTGGCCATGGCCAGGCCCGCGCCGTTCACCATGCAGCCGATCTCGCCATCCAGCGCGATGTAGTTCAGGTCGAACCTGCTGGCGGCCAGTTCCTTTGGGTCTTCCTCGGTCTCGTCGCGCAAGCTGACGATGTCGGGCTGGCGATAGAGCGCGTTGTTGTCGAAGCCCACCTTGGCATCGAGGCACTTCAGCTTGCCGTCGGGGGTCACGATCAGCGGGTTGATCTCCAGCATCTCCATGTCCTTCTCGACGAAGGCCCTGTAGAGCACCTTGACCAGCGCCACGCACTGCTTGACCAGGTTGCCCTCCAGCCCCAGCGCAAAGGCCACGCGGCGGCCGTGGAAGTCGCTGAGCCCGGTCGCCGGGTCGACGCTGAAGGTCAGGATCTTGTCGGGCGTGCGGGCGGCCACCTCCTCGATGTCCATCCCGCCCTCGGTCGAGGCGACGAACGAGATGCGGCTGGTCTTGCGGTCGATCAGCAGCGCCAGATACAGCTCGCGCGCGATGTCCGAGCCATCCTCGATGTAGATGCGGTTGACCTGCTTGCCCGCGGGGCCGGTCTGATGCGTGACCAGCGTGCGGCCCAGCATCTGCCTGGCCATCATCTCGGCCTCTTCGACCGAACGGGCCAGGCGAACGCCGCCCTTTTCGCCGGCTTCGGGTTCCTTGAACTTGCCCTTGCCGCGGCCGCCGGCGTGGATCTGCGCCTTGACGACCCACAGCGGCCCGTCCAGCTCGCCCGCCGCGGTCTTGGCTTCCTCGGCCTTCAGCACGGCGCGCCCGTCCGAGACGGGGGCCCCGTAGCTGCGCAACAGCGCCTTGGCCTGATATTCGTGGATGTTCATCGACCTGTCCCGTGGTTGCGGAATTTGCGCCCCATTGCCACAGAAAAAGGCCTTGTCAAAACGGCTTTTGCGCTAACGGAGGGTTTTGGCGCAGAAATGCGGGGTTTGTGATCACTGCGCGGAAAAGTGTGATCACAACGACCCGGGGCGCGCCGGACCCAGGGGATTCGTCCCCGTCGCGCCGCCTGCGCCCGGCCGCAGCCACAGCACCAGCAGTTCGGCCGGCCGCCCCGGCGGCGCCGTGCGGCGCAGCGCGATCAGCCCGCCGTCGCCGGTCGCCCAGGCCTCGGAGGTGCCGGGCGGCGGGGACAGGGCGCGGGCGGCGGGAAAGCGGTCGGCGATCAGCCGGCGCAGCCGCTCGGTCTGGCCGGTGCGCGCCTGGGCGGCCACGGCGCAGGCGCGACCCGCGCCATCCAGCATCACGGCCGGGCGGCTGTCGTCGACGACAAAGCTGCGCATGCCATCGCCCGCGCCGGGCCATTCGACATAGTCCATCGCCCGCAGCGCGGCCGCGGCGGCGTCGCGATCCGCCGGACCGTCCAGGCAGACCGCGGCAAAGGTCGAGGCCAGCCGCGCGGGCGGCGACTTCGGCACGATGTTGCTGTCACGGATGTTGCGCAGTTCGGCCGTGTCCGGGGCTACGGTCGGCGCGGTGCAGCCCGCGGCCCAGATCAGGGCCAGCAGGGCCGCAAGCGGGGGATGTGCGCGGTGCCGGGTCATCGCCCCCAGGCTGCATCGCCCCCGGCGGAAAGGCAAGGGCGGCCGCGCCGCCCCTGCCGGGCCGGTCAGGCCAGCGTCGGGTCGATCGCCTTGCAGGCCGTCACCAGGCCGCGGACCGCATCGACCGACTTCTGGAACATCGCCTGTTCGTCGGCGTTCAGCTTGATGTCGACGATGCGCTCGATCCCGCCCGCGCCGATGATCGTGGGCACGCCCACATACATCCCGTCCAGGCCGAATTCGCCCTGGCACCAGGCCGCGCAGGGCAGCAGGCGCTTCTGGTCCTTCAGATAGGCCTCGGCCATCTCGATGGCGCCGGTGGCCGGCGCATAGAAGGCCGACCCGGTCTTCAGCAGGCCCACGATCTCGGCCCCGCCGTCGCGGGTGCGCTGGACGATGGCGTCCATCCTGTCCTGCGTGGTCCAGCCCATGGCCACCAGGTCGGGCAGCGGGATGCCCGCCACGGTCGAATAGCGCACCAGCGGCACCATCGTGTCGCCATGCCCGCCCAGCACGAAGGCGGTCACGTCGCGCATCGACACGCCGAATTCCACCGACAGGAAGTGGCGGAAGCGGGCCGAGTCGAGCACGCCGGCCATGCCCACCACCTTGTGATGCGGCAGGCCCGAGAATTCGCGCAGCGCCCAGACCATCGCGTCCAGCGGATTGGTGATGCAGATGACAAAGGCGTCGGGGGCATGGGCGCGGATGCCTTCACCCACCGACTTCATCACCTTCAGGTTGATGCCCAGCAGGTCGTCGCGGCTCATCCCCGGCTTGCGCGGCACGCCCGCGGTGACGATGCAGACATCGGCGCCCGCAATGTCGGCATAGCTGTTGGTGCCCTTCATCACCGCATCGAACCCCTCCGAGGGCCCGGATTCGGCGATGTCCAGCGCCTTGCCCTGGGGGATGCCTTCGGCGATGTCGAACAGGACGACATCGCCCAGTTCCTTGATCGCGGCGAGGTGGGCAAGCGTGCCCCCGATCTGCCCCGCGCCGATCAGCGCAATCCTGGGTCTGGCCATGTGGGGTCTCCCGACATTTGTGGAAAGGTCGGGGGGATCGGTAGACCCTAAGTCCCCGCTTCGCAAGCCCGCTGCGGCGCGGCGGGGGGGGCGGGGGC
>JACXUX010000007.1 GCA_014763725.1 Rhodobacterales bacterium | reverse complement strand
CCTCAAGGGCCGCGATCTCGGCCGCGGCGTGACGGCGCGTTTCAATCCATGCCGACGCCGGCCGAACCGACTCCGGTTCATAGTGAACAAGCTCAAGATTGACGTTGAGCGCGCCGATATCCGTCTGAACCTGTGTGGCGAGCTTGCGACGTGCAGCGATGTTCGTTGCGACGGCGAGCGCGCTCATCTGGCGCAGCAGCGCGGCCATCGCGGCATCGATCCGGGCGCCGACGCTGACCGGCCAGACATTGGTGAACAGAAGATAGACAACGAAATTCCCGAGCAGAATGCCGATGACACGGTCGCGCGCGACGACCATGTCGAAGCCCGGCTTGGTGCCCTGGATGACGCAGAGAAAAAAGGCGAAAGCGAATTGGAAGCCGACATAAGCGATGCGCGGACTGCCCGCCGCAATCCAGGCCGCAGCCAGCGCGCCAAGAAAGACAACGATCATCAAGCCGCCAATCGTGCTGAGCTGCGGAATGACGAAGACGAGCGTGGCGATGCCGATCGCGGCGCCGATGAGGCAGCCGAGGATGCGCAAAGTGAGTTTTTCGATCGTCTCCGCCGCCGTGCCGAGCGAGACGATGTAGCAGGTGATGAGCGCTGTATGGATGCCGGACCAGTCGAGCTGTGAATAGACCATATAGCAGAACATCGCCGCGCCGGTGGTCTTCAGCGCATAGCGGACATGGTCTTGATTGGTGAAGGCGTCGGGCAGGAAGAATCCGCTCTTTTCTTTCTTCGGCGCAGCAGGCGCGGGCTCCTGAGGCGCCTCGCAGAAACGCACGATCGCCGCCTTGAGCCGCGCGAAGATCGTCGCATCGAGCGGCGAGAGCGACGCTTCGTCCGCGGCATCGAGCGTAATGTCGATCGGGTAGCCGCCGGCGCGCAGGATTTCGGCCATCTCGCCCAACGTCTCCGCAATATGTGCGCGGAGCGAAGGCGGAAATGTTGTCTGCGCATCGCGGTCGATTATATCGACCAGCGGCAGAATTTCTCCCGTCGCGGCGGCCGCCTGCCGCAGCGCGACGACCTCGGCGTGCGCGGTCGGGTCGTGGTGCTTCTCGCGCTCGTTGCGGCCCCGGCCGATGACGGCGCCCCCGGCGTCGAGCACGACCGCGCCGACCGGCACGGCATCGCCTTTGTCATCTGCGGCATGGAACACAGTGGCACGACGCTGATTTCCGACCTGTTCCGCCAGGTGCCGGGGCTGGATGCGGGGTTCGAGGTGGGGGTGATGCTGGCCCCCGACCTGCGCGCCTTCCGCACGCTGGACCCCTATGCGCGCAACCTGCCCGGCGGCTGGGGCATTACCGAGGACGAATTCGACGCCTGCTGCGCGGCGCCCGATCTGCCCGGCTTCTACCACCGCCTGCGCGCCGCCAGCCGCGAGCTGGCGCCCGACACCCGGGCGATCTTTGACAAGACGCCGCGCTACATCTCGCGCCTCGCGCATTGCCTGGGCCAGACCCCGGTGCCGCATGTGGTGGCGCACAAGGACCCGCGCGGGCTGCTCTATTCCGACTGGAAACGCGCCAGGGTCGACGATTTCGCCGCCTGGTATGACGATTACGGGCCGAAGAAGCACCGCTATGTCGGCCAGTGCTATGCCGCCTGGGCCGCCCGGGCCGAAAGCCCGCGGGTGCTGTCGCTGGGGCTTGAGGCGCTGGCCTTCGATGCGCGGCGATCGCTGGACCGGCTGTTCGCCCATGTCGGGCTGGAATTCCGGCTGGACTATGCGCTGATGTCGGGGCTGCGCTATCGCAACACCCGCGCCAATGTGGTGTCGGCCGATATCGCGCTGGAATACCGCCGCGGCTTCACGCCCGATCAGCAGGCGCTGATCGCGCGCGACTTCGCCCAGTTCGACCGCTGGTTCTACGAATAGCCCGTCACGGGGCGTTGGCGGCCAGCCATTCGGTCATCCAGGCGATCTCGGCCTCTTGCGCGGCGATGATGGCCTGGGCCAGTTCGCGCACCTTTTCGTCCTTGCCGTATTCCAGCACGATGCGCGCCATCTCGACCGCGCCCTGATGGTGCGGGATCATGCCGCGGATGAAGTCGACATCGGCATCGCCGGTAAAGGGGATGTCCATGCCCGCATGCATCGCCGCATTGGCCGCGACAAAGGCGCGGGTCGAGGGCGCGGCATCGGCGGCGGCGGTGGCGGCCAGGGTGGCGGCCAGCGCCAGAACGGTCAGACGGGTCATCGGCTCCTCCGGTCTTCGGTCAGAGGATCGGCATGCAACCTTCCCGCAGGGGGAAGGCAAGTCACCCCGCTGTGATCCGCGCCGCGGCCAGCGCCGCGGGCAGGGCGGCGGCCAGCGCCGCGTGATCCCGGGCCAGGCCGCAGCTGATGCGGATGCAGCGGTCCTGCGGCGCGGTAAAGGGCATGCGCACGAAGATGTCGCGCGCGATCAGCTCGCGCAGCACGGCGCGGGCAAAGGCCCCGTCGGCGCCGCAATCGACGGTGACGAAATTGGTGGCCGAGGGCAGCGGGACCAGCCCGTTGTCGCGCGCGATGCGGGCGATGTCGTCGCGCGCGGCGGCCACGCGGGCCTGCACATCGGCCAGCCAGCCGGTATCGGCCAGCGCGGCCAGCGCGCCGGCCTGGGCCACGCGGCCCACGCCGAAATGGTTGCGCAGCCGGTCGAAGGCCGCGATCAGCCCGGGGGCGGCCAGCGCATAGCCCACGCGCAGCCCGGCCAGGCCATGCGCCTTGGAAAAGGTGCGCAGCCGGATCAGCCGCGGATCGTCGGGGTCGGGGGTGGCGGCGGTGCCGGGCGGGGCCAGGTCGACATAGGCCTCGTCCAGCACCAGCAGGCTGCCCTCGGGCAGGTCGTCCAGCAGCGCCAGCGCCACCGCGCCCGGGTGGTGGCTGCCCATCGGGTTGTTGGGGTTGGACAGATAGACCAGTTTCGGCCGCACCTGCCGTGCCGCGGCGGCCAGCGCCGCGGGATCCTCGGCATCGCCGGCAAAGGGCACCTTGACCAGCTGCCCGCCGCAGCCCGCGACGTGAAAGTTGAACGTGGGATAGGCCCCGTCGGTGGTGACGACCGGATCTCCCGGGGCCACGGTCAGCCGCACCAGCGTGCCCAGCAGGCCGTCGATCCCCTCGCCCACCATCACATGGGCGGGCGTCACCCCGTGATGCGCGGCGATTGCGGCGCGCAGCTCGGCCATCTCGGGGTCGCCATACATCCAGGCGTCCGCCGCGGCGCGCGTCATGGCCGCGACCGCGCGGGGGCTGGGGCCGAAGCGGCTTTCGTTCGCCCCCAGCCGGGCGGCAAAGGCGCGGCCGCGGGCGCGTTCCTGCGCCTCGGGTCCCACGAAGGGCACGGTGGCGGGCAGGGCGGCGACAAGATCGGTATAGCGGGGCGTGGTCATGGGCCGCAGCAGAACCCCAAACCGGCGCCGCGGGCAAGCCCCGTCATTCCGCCGGGGCCACCCGCTGCAGATAGGCGGCGATGGCGGCCCGATCCTCGGCCGGCAGCTGCGCCAGGTTCGCCACCACATGCGCCATGTGGCCGCCCGCGCTGTCATAGTCGGGGGTAAAGCCGCTGGTCAGGTATTCGGCCACCTCCTCCGCCGACCAGGTCAGTTTCGCGGGCGTGATGTTCGGGATCGTCCCCTGGCCCGAGGGGTTGGGTGCCCCCGCCAGCCAGCGCGACAGGTCCATGCCCCCCAGGGGATCGCGCGGGGTGTGGCATTCGCCGCAATGGCCCAGCGCCTCGGCCAGATAGCGGCCGCGGGTTTCCTGTGCGGTCAGGTCGCCCTGCACCGCCCAGTCGCGCCCGGTATAGAGCGCCTTCCACGCCCCCAGCGTGGCGCGGATGTTGAAGGGGAACCCGATCCGGTGCGGCAGGCTGGGCGTGGGGTCGGCCGGCAGCGTGCCCAGATAGGCGTGCAGGTCCGCGATGTCCTGCAGGTCGGCCTTTTCATAGCTGGCATAGGGCAGGGCGGGGTAATAATGCGCGCCCTCGGGGCTGGTGCCCAGCACCAGCGCATCGGCCAGCATGGGCAGTGTCCAGCCGCCGATCCCATGCACGGGATCGGACGAGATGTTGGGCGCGACGAAGGTGCCGAAGGGGCTGGGGAATTCCTGCCCGCCGGCCAGCACCAGCCGGGCCGCGCCCTCGGCCCCCGGGGCCATGTGGCAGCCCGCGCAGCCCGCGGCATGGAACACCGCCGCGCCGCGGCCCGCATCGCCCGTCAGCCCCGCCGTGGCCGCAGCCGGCAGGCGTTGCGGCGCGGTCAGCCACAGCCCCGCGCCCGTCGTCACCACGCCCAGAAACAGCGCCCAGCGGATCAGCGGCATGATGCGGCCCCGCTGCGGGCGACGGGGGGGGATCGGTCGGGTCATGGCGGGCCTCCGGTTCGACGGGGTCAGCCTAGCCGATGGCGGTGACAAGTCCACCGCCCCCCGGATCGCAGATGCGTGAGCCGTCAGGGCCGGATCGGCCGCGCGCCGCCCTGGGTGGTCAGCCAGTCCGGCCAGCCCACCCAGCGTTCCACCGCCACCAGCACCAGACACAGCAAGATCACGCCCAGCACCAGCCGCACCCGCGCCTCGGACGGCGGGTTCTTCGCCCAGCGCCACATGCGGACGAACCAGATCGGGTTCATGACGCATCCGTCAGGAAACGCACCTTGCCGATATAGGGCAGGTTGCGGTTGCGCTGCGCATAGTCGATGCCATAGCCCACGACGAATTCGTCGGGGATGACAAAGCCGGTCCAGGTGGCGCGGATGTCGACCTCGCGCCGGCTGGGCTTGTCCAGCAGGGCACAGACCTCCAGCCGGCGCGGATCGCGCGACCGCAGCAGCCGGACGACATGCGACAGGGTGAACCCCGTGTCGACGATATCCTCGACCACCAGCACGTCGCGGCCTGCGATTTCGCCGCGCAGATCCTTCAGGATGCGCACCTCGCGGCTGGACTGCATCGCATCGCCGTAGGACGAGGCTTCGAGGAAGTCGACCTCGACCGGCAGGTCGATCTCGCGCACGAGATCGGCGATGAAGACGAAGGACCCCCGCAGCAGGCCCACCACGACCAGCTTGTCTGTGCCGGCGAAATGGGCGGTGATCTCGGCGGCCAGTTCCTCGACCCTTGCGGCGATCGACTTGGCGCTGATCATCTGGTCGATGACATAGGGCGGCTGCGGCATGTGTTCCCCTTGATTTCCGCCCCCGTTCTAGCGCATCACCCCAGCCCAAGTCACGCCGCAGCCCGGAGCCCCGCGCGACATGCCGACCCACCGCGAAACCCGCGTGCTGCCCTATACGCCCGACCAGATGTTCGATCTGGTGGCGGATGTGGCGCGCTATCCCGAATTCCTGCCCTGGACGGCGGCCGCGCGCATCCGGTCCCGCAAGCCCATCGACGGCGGCGAGGAGATGGAGGCCGACCTGGTCATCAGCTTCAAGGTGTTCCGCGAAAGGTTCGGCAGCCGCGTGCGGCTGTATCCGGCCGCGCGGCAGATCTACACCGAATACATCGACGGGCCGTTCAAATACATGCGGTCGACCTGGGCCTTTGCCCCCGCGCCGGGCGGGTGCGAGGTGACCTTCTTCGTCGATTTCGAATTCCGCACCGCGATCCTGCAGGGGCTGATCGGGATCGTGTTCAACGAGGCGATGCAGCGCGTCGTGCGCGCCTTCGAACGCCGCGCGGCGCAGCTTTACGGCGCGGGCTGATCCAGCGCCGCGGTCAGCAGCGCCAGCGCATGGGCCACGCTGGCCCCCCGCACCCGCGCCCGGCCGAGCGCGCCGAACTCGACCGTCTGGGCCTGCGTCGCGCGCCCCTCGGCCGCCAGGGCAAAGCACACGCGCCCCTCGGGCTTGTGGTCGGACCCGCCGGGGCCGGCGATGCCCGTCACCGCCACGGCCAGCGTGGCCAGCGATCCGCGCAGCGCGCCTTCGGCCATCTCGCGCGCGACGGTCTCGCTGACCGCGCCCTGGGTGACCAGGCTGTGGGCGGCCACGCCCAGCATGTCCTGCTTGGCCGCGTTGGAATAGGTGACGAAGCCGCGGTCAAAGACATGCGACGACCCCGGCACATCGGTGATCGCCCCGGCGATCAGCCCGCCGGTGCAGCTTTCGGCGGTGGCGATGCGGGCGCCTGCGGCGCGGGCGCGGGCGACCAGTTCGGTGGCGGCGGCAAAGGTCTCGGTCGTCATCGCATCAGCACCCCATGCGCCAGCCCCGCGGCCAGCATCGTGGCGACCCCGGCGGCCAGGCCCGCGGCCAGATCGTCGCCCATCACGCCCGCCACGCCGCCGCGCCGGTCGATCCGGCCGATGACCCAGGGCTTCCAGATGTCGAAGAGGCGGAAGAACACGAAGGCCGCGACCCAGCCCGGGTAGGCCACCACGGCCCAGTCGGTCAGGCCCATGGTCCAGAAGGCCGCCGCGGGAAACAGCAGCGCCAGCCACTGGCCCGCCACCTCGTCGATGACGATCTCGGCCGGGTCCTCCTCCGGGCGGCCGGCCAGCGCCTGCCCGCAGGCCCAGAAGCCCAGCGCAGTCACGGCAACCGTGGCCAGCACCAGCGCGGGAAAGCCCAGATAGCGGTCGATGGCCACGCCCAGCGCGACCGCCGCGGCCGACCCCCAGGTGCCGGGCGCAGGCCGCAGCAGGCCCACATAGCCAAAGGTGGTGACGGCGCGGATCATCCCGCCACCAGCGTCGCGGTGGCCAGCGCCGCGATCCCCTCCTCGCGCCCGGTAAAGCCCAGGCGTTCGCTGGTCGTGGCCTTGACGCTGACGCGGCCGGGGTCCACCCCCAGGATCGCGGCCAGCGCCGCCTGCATCGCCGCCGCATGGGGGCCCACCTTGGGCCGTTCGCAGATCAGCGTCACATCGGCATGGGCCAGCCGATAGCCCCGTTCGGCGGCCAGGGCCGCGGCATGGGCCAGGAAGATGCGGCTGGCGGCGCCCTTCCACTGCGGGTCGCTGGGCGGGAAGTGGCGGCCGATGTCGCCCGCCGCCAGCGCGCCATAGATCGCATCGGTCAGCGCATGCATCCCCACATCGGCATCGGAATGGCCCAGCAGCGCCCGGTCATGCGGCACCCGCACCCCGCACAGCCAGACATGATCGCCCGCCGTGAAGGCATGGACGTCGAACCCGTTGCCCACCCGCACATCCATCTGCCGCCCCCGGATGATCGCCTCGGCCCGGGCGAAATCGTCCGGGAAGGTCAGTTTCAGATTGTCCTTGTGCCCCTCGACGATGGCCACGTCCAGCCCCGCCGCGCGCGCCACCGCCACATCGTCGGCCGCCCCGCCCGGATGGGCGCGGTGCGCGGCCAGGATCGCGTCATAGCGAAAGCCCTGCGGCGTCTGGGCGCGCCACAGGCCCGTGCGGTCGGCCATGCCGCGCACCAGGCCGTCCGCGCCCTGCCAAAGCGCATCGGTCACCGCCAGCGCGGGCGCGGCGCCGGGGTGGGTGTCGAGCGCCGCAAGCACGCGGGCGATCACCGCGGCCGGCACCAGCGGGCGGGCGGCATCGTGGATCAGCACGCGGGTCGTGCCCGTGCCCGCCAGCGCGTCCAGCGCCGCGCGCACGCTGGCGTCGCGCGTCTGGCCCCCCGGCACGATCAGCGCGTCGCCCGCGACGGGGCGCGCGCGGTCCAGATCGTCGGGGTGGATCACCAGCACCCGCCGGTCCGCCGCGGCAAAGGCCGCCAGCGCATGCGCCACCACCGGCCGGCCGGCCAGATCGCGCCACTGCTTGGGCACCCCGCCGCCTGCGCGCAGCCCGCGCCCGGCAGCGACGATCACGGCTGCGACTGTCATCTGCGCTCCATCTTCCTGCGGGATGTGTCTAGGCCAAGGGGCGGCGCGTGTCCATGTGGCGCACGGCGCAGGCGGATCTGCCCAATTCTTGTGCATGTGCCCGCAAACTGGCGGTTTGATCCGCGCCTTGATTTGTGTTTCCCGCGGGCAGCGAGTAGCGCTGAACCATCCGCACAAGGATTAGTCACGTGGCCCTTCGGCTGACCGGAACCCTGTCGTTCGACCCCCCCGTCCTGCTGGCGCCCATGGCGGGCATCACCGACCTGCCGTTTCGCCGGCTGGTGGCGCGCTTCGGCGCGGGGCTGGTGGTCAGCGAGATGGTGGCCGGGGATGAGGTGCTGCGCGCCCGCCCCGAGGCGCGCGCCCGGGCCGAGCTGGGGCTGGACCAGGCCGCCACCGCCGTCCAGCTGGCCGGGCGCGACCCCGCGCTGCTGGCGCTTGCCGCACAGCTGGTGGCGGACATGGGCGCGCGGATCATCGACATCAACATGGGCTGCCCGGCCAAGCGGGTGACGGCGCAGGGCGGCCATGGCGCCTGCGGATCGGCGCTGATGCGCGAACCCGACCACGCGCTGCGGCTGATCGAGGCGGTGGTGGCCGCCGTCGACGTGCCGGTGACGGTCAAGATGCGGCTGGGCTGGGACCACGACAGCCTGAACGCCCCCGATCTGGCCCGCCGCGCGGCGGGCGCCGGGGCGGTGATGGTCACGGTGCATGGCCGCACGCGGTGCCAATTCTACACCGGCCGGGCCGACTGGGCGGCGATCGCCCCCACGGTCCGGGCCGCGGGCGTGCCGGTGGTGGCCAATGGCGACATTGTGGATGCCGCCAGCGCCCGCGCGGCCCTGGCCGCCAGCGGGGCGGCCGGGGTGATGGTGGGCCGCGGGGCGCAGGGCGCGCCCTGGCGTCTGGCCCGGATCGCCGCGGATCTGGGCCTGGGCCCCGCGCCGGTGGTGCCACAGGGCGCCGCGCTGGCCGATCTGGTGGTCGAACATCATGAGGCGATGCTGTCCTTCTATGGCCGCGACCTGGGCCTGCGCGTCGCGAGGAAGCACCTGGGCTGGTATCTGGACGCGGCCGGCCTGACCGCGGCCCGGCCCGCGGTGGTCACCGCGGCCACGCCCGCGGCCACGCAGGCGGCGCTGCGCGCGGCCTTTGCCGACCAGCCCGACCAGCCCGACCGGAGGGCCGCCTGATGCCCGCCTATCGCCCGCCCTATCCGGTGCCCGGCGTGATCTGGGCCAGCCTGCCGATGCCCGCCTTCCTGATCGGGACGGATGGCCGGATCCTCGAGGTCAATCCCGCGGGCGAGATCTTCCTGAACGCCAGCCTGCGCAGCCTGAAGGGCGTGCCCGCCTTCGACCGGCTGCACATCGACGCCCCGATGGACGAGGCGATGGCCCGCGCCCGCGCCAACCAGGCCGCGCTGTTCATCAACGACGTCTTCGTGACGACGGGCGAAAAGCCCCCCGTGCAGTGCAACCTGCAGATCGCGCCGATGCACGACAACCCGGGCATCGTGATGCTGCTGGTCACCCCGCGCGAGATCGCCGACCGGCTGGGCCGCGCGGCCCAGGTCAAGTCGGCCGCGAAATCGGCGATCGGCATGGCCGAGATGCTGGCGCACGAGATCAAGAACCCCCTGGCCGGCATCACCGGGGCGGCGCAGCTGCTGTCGATGGGCCTGTCGGCCGAGGACCGCGAGCTGACCGACCTGATCGTCGAGGAAACCCGCCGCATCGTGAAGCTCCTGGAGCAGGTGGAACAGTTCGGCAATGTGCGCCCGCCCGACTGCCGGGCGGTCAACATCCACGATGCGCTGGACCGCGCGCGCAAGTCGGCCATGGTGGGCTTTGCCGCCGGCATGACCATCGTCGAGGACTACGACCCCTCGCTGCCGCCGACCTGTGCCGACCCCGATCAGCTGATGCAGGTCTTCCTGAACCTGATCAAGAACGCGGCCGAGGCCGCAGGCCCCCAGGGCGGCACGATCCGGCTGCGCACCTTCTACGACCTGTCGCTGCGGCTGCGCCGGTCCGACGGGTCGGGCCAGAAGCTGCCGCTGCAGATCGAGGTCATCGACGACGGCCCAGGCATCCCGCCCGCCATCGCGGCCGAGATCTTCGAACCCTTCGTCTCGGGGCGCGAAAACGGCACGGGGCTGGGGCTGGCGCTGGTCAGCAAGATCATCAGCGATCACGGCGGCTGGATCGCCGTCGATTCGGTGCCCGGGCGCACGGTCTTCCGGGTGTCGCTGCCGCTGGCGCCGCGCGACGGCGCGACCGGAACATAGCAGGAGGAAACGATGGACGGCACGGTTCTGGTGGCCGACGACGACCGCACGATCCGCACGGTGCTGACCCAGGCGCTGACGCGGGCGGGCTGCAAGGTGCATGCGACCTCGTCCATGATGACGCTGATGCGCTGGATCGAGGAGGGCAAGGGCGATCTGGTGATCTCGGATGTCATCATGCCCGACGGCAACGGGCTGGAGGCGCTGCCGCGCATCGGCAAGCTGCGCCCCGGCCTGCCGGTGATCGTGATTTCCGCCCAGAACACCATCATGACGGCGATCCAGGCGGCCGAGGCGGATGCCTTCGACTATCTGCCCAAGCCCTTCGACCTGCCCGATCTGATGAAACGGTCGGCCCGCGCGCTGGACCAGAAGCGCCGCGCCCCCGTGCGCAAGCCCGAGGTGCGCGAAGCCGGCGACGACCTGCCCCTGGTGGGCCGCACGCCCGCGATGCAGGCGCTCTACCGGCTGGTGGCGCGGGTGATGAACACCGACCTGGCGGTGCTGATCACCGGCGAATCGGGCACCGGCAAGTCGCTGATCGCGCGGGCGATCCACGACTTTTCCGACCGGCGCACGCTGCCCTTCGTGGTGGCGCAGGCGACCGACCTGGCGGGGGTCGAGGGGCCGGCGACCCTGCTGTCGCGCGCGCGCGGCGGCAGCCTGGTCTTTGACGAGGTGGCCGATTACGACGACGACGCCCAGGCGCGCATCGTGCGGATGCTGGACATGCTGGGCGACAATGCCCCCCGCATCATGGCCACCAGCCAGGCCGACCTGGCCCGGCGGATGGAGGCCGGGCGCTTCCGCCAGGACCTGTTCTATCGCCTGGGGGGCGTGACGATCCATGTGCCGGCGCTGCGCGAGCGGGTGGACGACATCCCGCTGCTGGCCGACCACTTCCTGGCGCGCGGCGAACGCGACTTCGGCACCGTGCGCAGGCTGGCGCCCGAGGCGCGCGATCTGGTGCGCGCCCATTCCTGGCCCGGCAACGTGCGCCAGCTGGAAAACACCCTGCGCCGGCTGATGGTGACGGGGGCCGAGCCCGAGATCACCCGCGCCGAGGTCGAGGCCGCCCTGGGCAGCCAGCGCGCCAGCGAACCGCTGAAGGGCGGGGCCGAGGGCGAGAAGCTGTCGGCCAGCGTGGCCAAGCATCTGAAGCGCTATTTCGACCTGCACGGCGGCGCGCTGCCGCCCCCCGGCGTCTATCAGCGCATCCTGCGCGAGGTGGAACTTCCGCTGATCGAGATCGCGCTGGACGCCACCGCCGGCAATCAGGCGAAATGCGCCGACCTGCTGGGCATCAACCGGAACACGCTGCGCAAGAAGATCACCGACCTCGATATCCGCGTGACTCGCCGCCGCAAGCTGATGTAAAACCGCAACATTGGACGTAGCCGGCCGGGGACATCCCCCGCCCGCCCACCAGATGTGGCGGTGGGGCAGGGCGGCGGCCCCGAATGAGGGGCAGATCACGCTTGGATCGGGCGGTGCGCAGCAACACCTGGCTACGGGTCAACCGCCTGCGGCGGCAGCGCCGGGTCCAGACCTGGGCCACCTTTGCGCTGGTCGCGCTGGGGCCCATGCTGACGCTGGCGACCTTCATGGCGCTGGGGCCGCTGAACCTGGGCGCCAGCGCGCCGGGGCTGCGGCTGATCCTGCTGGCCGACCTGATCTACATCCTGGTCGTGGCGGCCATGGTCATGGCGCGGGTGGCGCGCATGGTCGCCGACCGCCGCGCCCGGTCGGCCGGGTCGCGGCTGCACCTGCGGCTGACGGGGGTCTTTGCGCTGGTGGCGCTGGTGCCCACGGTGCTGGTGGCGATCTTTGCCGTGCTGACGGTCAACGTGGGGCTCGAGGGGTGGTTTTCCGACCGCGTCCGGTCGGTGGTGGGCAGTTCGCTGTCCGCGGCTGAGGCCTATGAGGACGAACACCGCCGCGACCTGATCGCCGATGCCGAGGCGCTGGCCGCCTATCTGAACATCGCCCGCCAGGCCAGCATCCTGATCGGCGACGCCGACCTGCGCCAGCTGCTGAGCCAGGCGCAGACCCAGGTCCAGCGCGGCCTGCGCGAGGCCTATGTGATCGACAGCGCGGGCGAGATCCGCGCGCGGGGCGAGAATTCCTATCTGTTCGACTACGAACCGCCCACCCCCGACCAGATGCGCCGCGCGCTGGAGGGCGAGACCGTCATCGTCGAGGATGTGGCCAACAACGAATACCGCGCGCTGCTGCGGCTGACGGCCTATGCCGACCGGCTGCTCTATGTGGCGCGCACGGTCGACGGGTCTATCCTGTCGCTGCTGGACGAAACCCAGGAAACCGTGCGGCTCTATCATCAGCTCGAGGCCGAGCGCGGTCGGCTGCTGTTCGAATTCGGGCTGCTGTATCTGGGGTTCGCGATCATCCTGATCCTGGCCGCGGTCTGGCTGGGGCTCTGGTTTGCCGAACGGCTCAGCCGGCCGGTGGGGCGGCTGGCGGGGGCCGCGCAGCGGGTGGGCGGCGGCGATCTGGACGTCCAGGTCCCCGAGGAGGAGGGCGACGACGAAATCGCCATGCTGGGCCGCATCTTCAACAAGATGACGCGCCAGCTGAAGGGCCAGCGTGCCGCCCTGGTCGACAGCCACCGCCAGACCGAAAGCCGCCGCCGGCTGTTCGATTCGGTGCTGTCGAACGTCACCGCGGGCGTGATCGGGCTGGATGCCCAGGGCCGGGTCGATTTCGTCAACCGCGCGGGCCAGCGGCTGCTGGATCTGGCGGGCGAACAGGCGGGCCAGCCGCTGGCGCTGGTGGTGCCGGAATTCGCCCCCCTGCTGGACCGCCTTCGCGAAGGCGACGGCGGCGCCTTGCAGGAGGAACTGCGCCTGACCCGCCGCGGCCGGATGGAAAGCCTGCTGGTGCGGCTGAGCGAACGCCGCGGCGAGGGCGAGGCGCGCGAAGGCTATGTCGTGGCCTTCGACGACGTGACCGATCTGGTCAGCGCCCAGCGCATGGCCGCCTGGGGCGACGTGGCCCGCCGCATCGCGCATGAGATCAAGAACCCCCTGACGCCGATCCAGCTGTCGGCCGAACGCATCCGCCGCAAGTTCCGCCCCCTGGTGGGCGAGGCGGCCGAGGATCTGGACCAGTATACCGAGGTGATCGTCCGCCAGACCGGCGACCTGCGCCGCATCGTCGACGAATTCAGCAAGTTCGCCCGCATGCCCGAACCCGACCGCCGCGAAGAGGATCTGGTCCGCCTGGTGCGCGATGCCGTCACGCTGCAGGAAACGGGGCTGGCGGTGACGGCCGAGCTGCCCGAGGGGCCGGTGCTGCTGGACCTGGATGCCACGATGGTCAGCCAGGCGTTGACAAACCTGATCAAGAACGCCGGTGAAGCCATTGAAACCCTGCAGGAAAGGGGCACCCCCGCAGGCCATGTCCCGCAGGTGCGCGTGACGGTCGAGGTCACGCCCGACACCGCGATCGTCCGCATCCTGGACAACGGCATCGGCCTGCCCGAGGACCGCGCGCGCCTGTTCGAACCCTATGTGACCACGCGCGACAAGGGCACGGGCCTGGGCCTGCCCATCGTCAAGAAGATCGTCGAGGAACACGGCGGCACGCTGGCTTTGCTGGACGCGCCGCCCTTTCCGGGCCAGACCCATGCCGGGGCCATGGCCGAAATCCGCCTTCCCCGCGCCGCGCGCAGCCCCCGCGGGCGCCCGCGCAACGGCGCCAAATCCGTTCAGGGAACCAGTGAATGAGCATCCTGATTGTCGATGACGAGAAAGATATCCGCGAACTGATCGGCGACATCCTGCGCGACGAAGGCTATACCGTGCGGCTGGCCGGCACGTCCGACGCCTGCATGGCCGAGATCAACGCCGAGGCGCCCAGCCTGATGATCCTGGACATCTGGCTGAAGGACAGCCGGATGGACGGGATCGACATCCTCAAGACCGTGCGCCGGTCGAACCCCGATGTGCCGGTGGTCATCATCTCGGGCCATGGCAACATCGAAATCGCGGTCGCCGCGATCAAGCAGGGCGCCTACGACTTCATCGAGAAGCCCTTCAACATCGACCAGCTGATGGTGGTGGTCAGCCGGGCGATGGAAACCAGCCGGCTGCGGCGCGAAAACCAGGATCTGCGCCGGCGCGAGGTGACCGCGGCCGAGATGCTGGGCGGCTCGCCCGCCTTCCGCGCGCTGAAGGCGCAGCTGGACAAGGTGACGAAATCGAACGGCCGGGTGATGCTGACCGGCCAGCCCGGCAGCGGCAAGGAACTGGCCGCGCGCTACATCCACGCCCAGTCGGGCCGCGCGCAGGGGCCGTTCGTGTCGGTGTCCTCGGCCACGATCGAGCCCGAACGGATGGAAGAGGTGCTGTTCGGCCGCGAATCCCCCGACCGCGGCATCGAACAGGGCCTGCTGGAACAGGGGCACGGCGGCATCGTCTACTTTGACGAGGTGGCCGACATGCCGCCCGGCACCCAGTCCAAGATCCTGCGGGTGCTGGTCGACCAGCAGTTCACCCGCGCGGGCGGCACCGACAAGGTGCGGGTGGACCTGCGGGTGATCTCCTCGACCACGCGCAACCTGAAGGCCGAGATCGCCCAGGGCCGCTTTCGCCAGGAACTGTTCGACCGGCTGAACGTGGTGCCCATCGCCGTGCCCGCCCTGTCCGAACGGCGCGAGGACATCCCCGAACTGGCGCGCCACTTCATCGGCCAGTTCCACCGCGCCCAGGGCCTGCCCAACCGCCCGCTGAGCCCCGAGGCCGAGGCGATGCTGCAGACGATGCACTGGCCCGGCAACATCCGCCAGCTGCGCAACGTCATCGAACGGGTGCTGATCCTGGGCGAGGGCACCGGCCCCATCGAGCCGCGCGAACTGCCGGGGCAAGAGGCCGGGACCGGCGGCGAGGGGCGTCTGATCCTGGGCGGCGCGCTGGCCACGTTGCCCATGCGCGAGGCGCGCGAACTGTTCGAACGCGAATACCTGCTGACCCAGATCAACCGCTTTGGCGGCAACATCAGCCGCACGGCCAATTTCGTCGGCATGGAACGCAGCGCGCTGCACCGCAAGCTGAAGTCGCTGGGGGTGGTCACCGCCTCGAAATCGGGCGCCCGCATCGCCCGGCTGGACGAGGACGACGACGACGGCGACGACGATCTCTGACCGGCGGCCCTGGCGGGCTTCCTTGACCGGCCCCCGCCTCTCTGCCATGCAGGCCGACAGGATCGCGGCAGCACGGGGATGGCAGGATGAAGGTCATCATCTGCGGGGCGGGGCAGGTGGGCTGGCAGATCGCGCGCCAGCTGGCGGGCGAACGCAACGACGTGACCGTGGTCGACACCAATGTCGATCTGGTGCGCCGCGCCACCGACAGCCTGGACGTGCAGGGGGTGACGGGCTTTGCCAGCTATCCCGACGTGCTGGCCCGCGCGGGGGCGGCCGATGCCGACATGCTGATCGCCGCCACCCATTCGGACGAGGTGAACATGGTCACCTGCCAGGTGGCCCACAGCCTGTTCAACGTGCCGCGCAAGATCGCCCGCATCCGCGCGCAGAACTATCTGGCGCCGGAATGGGGCGATCTCTACCGGCGCGAACATGTGCCCGTCGACGTGGTCATCAGCCCTGAACGCGAGGTGGCCGAGGCCGCGCTGCGCCGGCTGGCCGCGCCGCAGGCCTTTGACACCGAAAGCTTTCTGGAAGGGCGCGCGCGGCTGCTGGGCATCGTGCTGGAAGCCGACTGCCCGGTGCTGAACACGCCGCTGCGGCAGCTGACGGACCTGTTTTCCACCCTGCGCGCCATCGTCGTGGGGGTGCGCCGCCAGGGCCGGCTGTTCGCCCCCGAACCGGGCGATCAGCTGTTCGAGGCCGATCAGGTCTATATCTTCACCCATGCCGAGGATGTGAACCGCACGCTGGAAATCTTTGGCAAGGCGACGCAGAAACAGGAACGCGTGGTGATCGTGGGCGGCGGCAACGTGGGCCTGGCCGTGGCCCGCGCGCTGGAAACCCGCGCCGACCGGATGCGCGCCAAGATCATCGAACGCGACCGCACCCGCGCCGAATTCGCCGCCGACCAGCTGGAACGGACCATCGTGCTGCATGGCGACGGGATGGACAGCGCCCTGCTGGACGAGGCCGCCGTCGACCGGGCCGATGCGCTGCTGGCGGTGACCGACGACGACAAGACCAACCTGCTGGTCGCGGTGCGCGCCAAACAGGCGGGCTGCCGGATGTCGATCGCGCTGGTCAACGACCCCACGCTGGTGTCGATGATGGGGGCGCTGGACATCGACGCCTACATCAACCCGCGCGCGACCACTGTCAGCTCGATCCTGCGGCATGTCCGCCACGGCCGGGTGCGGGCGATCTATTCCATCGGCGATGCCGAGGCCGAGCTGATCGAGGCGCAGGTGCTGTCGACCTCGCCCCTGGCGGGCCGGCTGATCCGCGACATCGAATTCCCCGAAGGCGTGCTGGTCGGCGGGCTGATGAAGGGCGACCGCGTGCTGAAGCCCACCGGCAACACGCGCGTCGAGGAAGGCGACGTGATCGCGCTGTTCTGCCTGACGAAGGATGTCCCCGAGGTGGAACGCCTTCTGCAGGTGTCGGTCGACTATTTCTGACCCGATGCGCCGGCTGCTGGACCTGCCGCTACTGGTGATCCTGCTGGGGATCGGCGCGCTGGCCATGCTGCTGCCGGCCGCCCATGCGGTGGTGATGGACGACCATCGCGTGGCGCGCGCCTTCTTCTATTCCGCGCTGGTCTGCCTGATGCTGATCGCGATGCTGGCGCTGGCCACGGCGACCTATCGGCCGGCCGACCGCGCGCGCAGCCATCTGGCGGCGCTGCTGGGGGCCTATCTGGTGCTGCCGGTGATGCTGGCGCTGCCCTTCGACCAGGCGGTGCGCGACACGGCCTTTCACAACGCCTGGTTCGAGATGGTCTCTGCCTTCACCACCACGGGCGCCACGGTCTATGACGACCCCGCGCGGCTGCCCGACAGCCTGCATCTGTGGCGCGCGCTGGTGGGCTGGATGGGCGGGTTCTTTGCGCTGACGATGGCGGTGGCGGTGCTGGCGCCGATGAACCTGGGCGGGTTCGAGGTGATCGCGCCGCGCCCGGCGGGCGGGGCGGGGCTGTTGCTGGGCGGGCGTCTGCCGGACCCGGGCGAACGGGTGCTGCGCCATGCCGTCGACCTGCTGCCGGTCTATGCCGGGCTGACGCTGGCGTTGTGGGTGCTGCTGCTGATGGCGGGCGATCCGGGGCTGGTCGCGCTCTGCCATGCGATGTCGGTGCTGTCGACCAGCGGGATTTCGCCGCTGGGGCCGATGCCTGCGCCGGTGTCGGGCGTGACGGGGGAACTGGCGATGGCGCTGTTCCTGGTCTTTGCGCTGACGCGGCGGGCGCTGCCGGTGCGGCTGACCGGGCCGCGGCTGCCCGTGCCCTTCTGGCGCGACCCCGAGGTGCGGCTGGCCCTGACCCTGGTGCTGGCGGTGCCGGGCCTGCTGTTCCTGCGCAACTATGTCGGCGCGATCGAGACCGCGGCCGCCGAGGATCTGCCGGCTGCCTTGCGCGCATTGTGGGGCGGGGTGTTTTCGGCGCTGTCCTTCGTGACGACGACGGGCTTTGTCTCGCAGGCCTGGGCCGATACGCGGCTGTGGTCGGGGCTGGACACGCCGGGCCTTTTGTTCATGGGCTTTGCCATCATCGGCGGCGGGGTGGCCACCACGGCGGGCGGGGTCAAGCTGTTGCGCGTCTATGCCCTGTTCCGCCATGCCCAGCGCGAGATCGAGCGCCTGGTCCACCCCCATTCGGTGGGCGGCCAGGGCATGGGCGGGCGGCGGCTGCAGCATGACGGGGCGCAGCTGGCCTGGATCTTCTTCATGCTGGTCGCAGCCTCGATCGGGCTGTTCGTCGCGGCGCTGACGCTGGCGGGGCTGGCCTTCGAACCCGCGCTGGTCTTTGGCGTGGCCGCGCTGACGACGACGGGCCCGCTGGCGCAGGTCGCCGCGGCCGAGCCGCTGTCCTGGGCCCAGCTGGCACCCGCGGCCAAGGCGATCCTGGGGCTGGCGATGATCGTGGGCCGGCTGGAAACGCTGGCGCTGGTGGCGCTGCTGGCGCCCGACGCCTGGCGGCGCTGATCGCACGATGTTGAACTTGGGTCTGGAATCTGGCGCGGGCGCACCGCATACTCGACAACGCCCCGGAATGCCCGGGCGCGCCGGGGGACAGTGACAGAAACGCGCGCGACAACAACAAGGTCAGAAGAACCAAATGGCTGGCGACAAACAGAATTTGCAGGACGCCTTTCTGAACCATGTGCGTAAGGCCAAGGTTCCGGTTACCATCTTCCTCATCAACGGGGTCAAGCTGCAGGGCGTGATCACCTGGTTCGACAATTTCTGCGTGCTGCTGCGCCGTGACGGGCAGTCGCAGCTGGTCTACAAGCACGCGATTTCCACGATCATGCCGGGCGCGCCGGTCAACCTGTACGAAGGGGACGACTGATTTCCGATCCGTGGGAGGAGGGGGAGGACGACGACATCCTGCCGGCCCGGCCGCAGGATGGCCCGCCCGCGCGCGGGGCCCCGATGCGCGCCTATGTCCTGCACCCCGACCTGAAGGCCGCCGACCGCCGCCGCCTGCCCGAACTGCGCCTGGCCGAGGCGGTCAGCCTGGCCGGCGCGCTGCCCGATCTGGTGGTGGTGGGGGGCGAGGTGGTGCGCCTGCCCCGGTTGACGGCGGCCACGCTGTTCGGCTCGGGCAAGGTGGCCGAACTCAAGGCGATGTTCGCCGCCGAAAAGGTCGGCCTGGTGCTGGTCGACGGCCCGGTCAGCCCGATCCAGCAGCGCAACCTGGAACGGGACTGGGGCGTCAAGCTGCTGGACCGGACCGGGCTGATCCTGGAAATCTTTGCCGAACGCGCCCGCACGCGCGAAGGCGTGCTGCAGGTGGAACTGGCCGCGCTGTCCTATCAGCGCACGCGTCTGGTGCGGGCCTGGACGCACCTGGAACGCCAGCGCGGCGGCTTCGGCTTTGTCGGCGGCCCCGGCGAGACCCAGAAAGAGGCCGACCGCCGCGCCATCGACGACCAGGTGGTGCGCCTGCGCCGCCAGCTGGACCGCGTGGTCAAGACGCGCGAACTGCACCGCGCCGCCCGCCGCAAGGTGCCCTTTCCGGTGGTGGCGCTGGTGGGCTATACCAACGCGGGCAAGTCCACGCTGTTCAACCGCCTGACCGGGGCCGAGGTTCTGGCCCGCGACATGCTGTTTGCCACGCTTGACCCCACGATGCGCGGGGTGGTGCTGCCCTCGGGGCGCAAGGTGATCCTGTCGGACACGGTGGGCTTCATCTCGGACCTGCCCACGCAGCTGGTCGCGGCCTTTCGCGCGACGCTGGAAGAGGTGCTGGAAGCCGACCTGATCGTGCATGTCCGCGACATCAGCCACCCCGAGACCGAGGAACAGGCCGGCGATGTCCGCACGATCCTGGGCAGTCTGGGCGTGCGCCCCGAGGTGCCGCAGGTCGAGGCCTGGAACAAGCTGGACCTGCTGGACCCCGAGGCCCGCGCCGCCCGCCTGGCCGAGGCGCGGCGGTCCGAGGGCGTGTTCCTGCTGTCGGCCCTGACGGGCGAAGGGGTCGAGGGCCTGCTCGACGCCGCCTCGGCCGCGCTGGATGAGGAAAGGGTCGAACGCCAGATCTTCCTGCCCTTTGCCGAGGGCCGCCGCCGCGCCTGGCTGCACGATCAGGGCGTGGTCACCGCCGAACGGCAGACCGACGAAGGGTATAAGATGACCCTGCGCTGGACGCCGCGGCAGGAACGCCGGTTTCGCGCGCTTTAGGCGCGCGTCTCCTCGGGCAGCGGCTGGGCCAGGAAGTCGGCCATCGCACTGTCGAACAGGTCGGGATAGGGGCTCGGCCCCTCGGCCACCGGCGCGGGAACGCCCGTGGCACGCCGGACGATGCGCGCCAGGCGACGGCGGGAAAGCGGGGACGGATCCTGCAACGACATGAACATTTTCCGACTGGTTACCCCGCCTTCATGGCAGAAAGATGGCGCCCGGTCGAGGATTGTGGCGGAAACAGTGCGTTCGCGTGCGCGCCGCCGCGGCTTTGCCCCGCGGCTGCCCTAATCGGCCGGGGTCAGCCGGGTGATCCCCACCGCCGCAGCCCGCGCCAGCTGGGCATCCAGCGACATCGGGATGTATTCGCCCCGCCGCCACAGCTCGCCCAGATCGTCGTAATGGCGGCTGAGCAGATGGCCCGACTGGCCCGTGGCGGTGATGAACACGCTGGAGTCTGGGTCGGCAAAGTCATAGACGCCGCGATAGCCCGCGCCATGCACGTTCAGGAACGGGTCGGGATCGCGCCCGGATGTCAGCCCGCGCTGCAGCGTGAAGTCGCCGCCGCTGGTCGACTGGCGGATATTCACCAGATGCCGCAGCACCGGCACCCCGCCCAGCACGGCATGGTCATGGGTCGCCTGATGCGCATCGCCCCAGCGCCAGCTTTCGACATCGGGGCCATAGCGTTCCTCCAGCCTGATCAGCGCCTCGTCCAGCGCCTGGCGGGCGGTTTCGGTGCAGGTCTCGACGGGCGAGGATTGCAGGATGTCGCACCAGGCCGCCGCGCCATCGGTATTCCGGAACACCCGTTCCAGAAACAGCGGCTCGACATGGGTGATCTCGTCCGCCAGCGGCCCCAGGTCGTCGCGGATCAGCCGGTCCTGCAGCGCCCGCGCCCAGGCGGCCCAGATCAGCGGCTCGGGCAGGTGTTCGTTCATCTCGCCGTTCCAGTCGGCCAGCATCTGCAGCGCGCGCTGGCGGCGGCGTTCGGGCGTGCCCTCGGGCGCGGGCTCGCCCGTGAACCACAGATCGGCCGCGATCAGCGGCAGAACGCTGCGCGCGGCGTTCGACACGGTGTCGAGCTGCGCCTCGATGAAGCTTTCGCGGGTATGCACCTCGCGCGTCTGCATCAGCCGGGTCAGGCGCTGGATGCGCTGGGTATCGCCCCAGGCATAGGAGATATGACCCGGAAACGGCCGGTCGACCGACTTGTTGTTGGTATTGCCCAGGATGCCGGTGTCGGGGTCGGTGATGCGGGGGGTGTCGTCGGCCGGGCGCAGGCCGGTCCAGCGGTTTTCGGCCCGCGCGCCCAGCGTGGGCAGCCGGCCGCGGCTGGCGTGGTCGGCGTCGCGCGCGGGCTGGCGGCCGGCGATGGTCCAGCCGATGCGGCGGCGATCGGCCACGACCAGGTTCTGCGCCGGGGCCACGAACAGGGCTGCGGCGGCCAGCGCCTGATCCACATCCTGGGCCTGCATCAGCCGCATCGCGGCGGTCATGCCGGTGTCGTCGGGGGTCAGCGCCGTCCAGGACAGCGCCGCCACATGGCCGGGGGGAGTCACGCTGGCCAGGTCGAAATGCGACCCCGGCAGCACCGGCCCCGCCTGCGACCAGCGCAGCGTCAGCGTCAGGGGAGGCGCGTCCCGCACCTCGACGATGCTGCGGCGCGTCTCGAACCGGGCCCAGCCGTCGGCGGTCTGGTATTCCTCGGGGTTGGCGGGGTTCAGCCGTTCGATCACGATGTCCTGATCGTCCAGGTTCGCGGTGGTCAGACCCCAGCCCAGGCTTTCCGACCGGCCGACGATCACCGCCGGAACCCCGGGGATGGTGCCGCCGATCACCCCGCCCGAGGCCAGTTCCAGCCGCGCCAGATACCACAGCGTGGGCGCGGCAAAGCCCAGATGCGGGTCGTTGGCCAGCAGTGTCCCGCCCGCCGCCGACCGGTCGGGCGCCGCCGCCCACACGTTCGAGGCCCCGGCAAAGGCCGCGCGGTTCAGCGGCGACAGCGGCACCTCGGCCAGCCGGCGCGCAGGGCCCGGGGCGGGCAGGCCGGGCACCAGGCTGGCGTAGTCGGGCAGGGCGGCCACGCCCGGCCCCGGGTCGTCGGGCAGCAGATCGGCCAGTCGCCCGGCGGGCAGCACCAGCGACAGGCGGGCGCGCGTCACCTCGGCCTCGGCCTGGCCGGTCAGCTGCAGCGCCATCAGCTTCAGGATGGCCAGGCTGTCGGCCGGCTGCCAGACGGCGATCTCGGGTTCGAACAGGAAGAATTCCGGCGCCCCGCGGCCCCGCGCGCCCAGGTTCACCTGGCCGATCCAGGCGTTCACCCCCGCGGCATAGGCCTCCAGCGCCGCGCGCGTGGGGTCATCCTGGGCCGCCACCGACCGCACGGCCAGCTGATACAGGTCCAGCCGCCGCATCAGCTCATCCGTCTGCAGCGTGCGCGGGCCGAACACCTCGGACAGGCGGCCCTGGGCCGTGCGCCGCATCAGCACCATCTGCCACAGCCGGTCCTGGGCATGGGCAAAGCCCAGGGCAAAGAACACGTCCCGGTCGGTCCGGCCGAAGATATGCGGCACGTTGTCGTTGTTGCGCACGATCTCGACCGGGCCGGTCAGGCCGGGCAGGACGAAATCCTGATCATAATCGGGCAGCGACCGCGACACGAAGAAATAGGCCACCGCCAGCGCGGCGGCCGACAGCGCCACAAGCCCCAGAAACAGCCGCAGAAGCCAGCGGAATGCGGTCAGCATGTCGTCCCCTTCACCCGTTTCGGCTTGACGCCCCGGCGCGCCCCGATACCTAGTCGTTCCGCCGCAGTGGCGCAATCGGCCAGGATCGAGGGGAGAACACCATGGCGAAAGTCGCATTTCTGGGCCTGGGGGTGATGGGCTTTCCGATGGCGGGGCACCTTGTGCGCGCCGGGCATGAGGTGACGGTCTACAACCGCAGCGCGGCCAAGGCCGCGGCCTGGGTGGAAAAGCATGGCGGCCGCAGCGCCCCCACCCCGCGTGAGGCCGCGCAGGGCCAGGACTTCGTGATGGCCTGCGTGGGCAATGACGACGACCTGCGCGCGGTCTGCACCGGGGACGATGGCGCCTTTGCCGGCATGGCGGCGGGCACGGTCTTTGTCGACCACACCACGGTCAGCGCCACCGTGACGCGCGAGATGTCGGCCGCGGCCGCCGCGCTGGGGCTGGGCTTTGTCGATGCGCCGGTGTCGGGCGGCCAGGCGGGGGCGGAAAACGGCGTGCTGTCGGTGATGTGCGGCGGTGCGCAGGCCGATTACGACCGGGCCGAGCCGGTGATCGCCGCCTATTCCCGCATCTGCCGCCGCCTGGGCGACAGCGGCGCGGGCCAGATCGCCAAGATGATGAACCAGATCTGCATCGCGGGCCTGGTCCAGGGCCTGGCCGAGGCGCTGGCCTTTGGCGAAAAGGCCGGGATGGACGGTGCCGCGGTGGTCGAGGTGATCAGCCAGGGCGCGGCCGGCAGCTGGCAGATGCAGAACCGCCACGCCACCATGCTGGCGGACAGGTTCGACTTCGGCTTTGCCGTCGACTGGATGCGCAAGGACCTGGGCATCTGCCTGGACACCGCGCGCGAGATCGGCGCGCGCCTGCCCGTCACCGCGCTGGTCGACCAGTTCTATGGCGATGTCCAGGCGATGGGCGGCAACCGCTGGGATACCTCGTCGCTGATCAAGCGGCTGCGCTGAGCGGGGCGAGGGCAGATCCCCTCCCTTCGGCATCCGTCAGATCCGGATCGGGTCGGACTTGGCCAGCCGGTCAAAGTCCATCAGCCGGGCCACCAGCGCCGGCATGTCGCGCAGGGGCACCATGTTCGGCCCGTCGCTGGGGGCGCGGTCGGGGTCCTCATGCGTCTCGATGAAGACGCCGGCGATCCCCGCGGCCACCGCACAGCGCGCCATCAGCGGCGCGAATTCCCGCTGACCGCCGCTGGCGCCGCCCAGGCCCCCCGGCTGCTGCACCGAATGGGTGGCGTCCATGATCACCGGATAGCCGGTGGCCGCCATGATGGGCAGGCTGCGCATGTCGGCCACCAGCGCGTTGTAGCCAAAGGACACGCCGCGTTCGGTCAGCAGGATGCGGTCGTTTCCGGTGCTGGCGACCTTGGCCGCGACATGGGCCATGTCCCAGGGGGCCAGGAACTGGCCCTTCTTGACATTGACCACCGCCCCCGTCTGCCCCGCGGCCAGCAGCAGGTCGGTCTGCCGGCACAGAAAGGCGGGGATCTGGATCACGTCCACCACCCGGGCCGCCGCGCGGGCCTGGTCGGCATCATGCACGTCGGTCAGCACGGGCACGCCGGTCGCGCGCACCGCGGCCAGGATGTCCAGCCCCGCCTGCATCCCCGGGCCGCGGCGGCCCGACAGGCTGGTGCGGTTGGCCTTGTCGTAGCTGGCCTTGAACACATATTGCGCGCCCGCGGCCGCGCAGGCCTCGGCCATGGCGCCGGCGATCGCCTGGGCATGGTCCAGGCTTTCCAGCTGGCAGGGCCCCGCGATCACCGTCAGCGGGCAGTCGTTGCCGACGGTCAGCCCGCCGATCGTCACCGTCTTCATCCGGACCTTCCCTTACGCAGAGACCTGTTCGCGCAGGATCGCCGCCGTCATCGAGATCAGCAGGTAGATGCCCGCAAAGATCAGCAATGTCACCAGCGTGTTCTCGAAGGCGCGCGGATAGGCCGCGGTATCGGGCGCCGTGGGCTGGACCGAGACCGACAGATACCGCACCTGGCGGTTGGCCTCGATCCGGGCGGTTTCCAGCTGCTGCAGGCTTTGCGTCAGGATCATCTGGCGCGTCTGCACATCGGTCTGGGCCACCAGCAGTTCGCCCTGCACCTTGGCCAGCGACAGGCCGCTGTCGCCATCCTCGCTCAGCCGGGCGCGCAGGGTGGCGACCTCGGCCTCGAGCGTGTCGATCCGGCGGCGCACCGGGTCCATCCGCGCGGCATTGGGGTTGGGGTTCGACATCATCTGCGCCAGGCTCAGGCGTTCCTGCACCAGCTGGCTTTCCAGCGATCCGATCTGGGTCGTGATCAGCGACATCTCGACCTCGGAGGACATGATCTTGAACTGCTCCTGCAGCTCGACCAAGCGGCGCTGCGCCTCGACCATCTTGGTTTCGGCGTCCTCATAGCTGGCGCGCGCGTCGCGCATCTGGTCCTCGCGCTTGCGGGCGGACAGCTGGTCGATCTGTTCCTCGGCATAGCGGATCAGCGCGCGGCTGAATTCGGCCGACTGCTCCGGATCGGGCGCGATCACCGCCATCTTCAGGATGCCCTCGGTCGGGTCATAGCTGATCTTGACGTGCTTCTGATACAGCTTGTAGGCGGCCTCGGAACTGGCGCCGGGGTCCAGCCGCTGGATCGGGTCGATCGCCGGGTCGGAAAAGGCCGCGCGAAAGCCGTGATCGGCATCCAGCCGCGCCATCGCCTCGCGCGACTGCAGATAACCCTGCACGGCGATGCTGTCCTTGTTCGCCTCCAGCGCGCCGCCCAGCATCCCCGACAGGCCCATCGGCGCCCCCGCGGTCACCGCGCCATCGGCCTGCTGGATCACCATCTCGGCCTTGGTTTCATACATCGGGGTGGCCATGGCATAGTAATACCACCCCGCGATCAGCGTCGGCAGCAGCACGAAGAAGGCCAGCCGCGCCGTCAGCAGGGCCATCTTGCGCCGCCGCCGGCGGGCCAGATCGTGCTGGATCTTCAGGATGTCGGCGGCATGGGTCTGTTCGGCGCGCTGGACCGGGCCCGGCAGGGCGGCCGGCCGCACCGTCTGCGGCAGGCCCAGGCCCCCGGGCAGCGCGGTCAGCGCCCGCGCCCCCCCGGGCGGCGGGCTGGGCGGGCCATCCTCGGCCCCGCCGGCCACCACCTCCAGCAGGCTGGCGCGCTGGAACGGGTCGATCCCCGCCCGCCGCAGCAGCCGCACCGCATCGAAATCCGAGGTCGCAGGCAGCCCGTGCTTCTGCGCCACCCGCCGCGCGGTGCGCAGCTGCCGGCCGGTCAGCCCCTCGCGCCGGATGGCGTCGATCTCGCCCTCGGCCGCGACCTCGGCCGGCGACAGCAGATCGCCCGGCGCGGCCAGCGGATAGCCGTCGTCGTCCAGCGCCGCCGGCCCCGGCCGCGCCGCCATTTCGGCCGGGGCTGCGGGCAGGACCGGCTTGCGGATGCGGAAACGCTTAGCCTTGAGCTTCGTAATCATAAAGACGCCTCGCCTCTTCGAGGGTATCGAACATGTAGAGCTGGCCGTGCCGCAGCACAGCCGCACTGCGGCAGAACTTCTCCAGCGTCCGCGGATCGTGGCTGACGATGACGATGGTGGCATGGCGCAGCCGTTCGCGCAGCAGCGATCCGGCCTTGCGGTTGAACTCGACATCGGTGGTCGAGGGCATGCCCTCGTCGATCAGGTAGATGTCGAATTCCAGCGCCAGCATCAGCGCAAACGACAGCCGCGACCGCATCCCCGCGCTGTAGGTGCCCACGGGGCGGTCGAAATATTCGCCCAGATCACACAGCCAGCGGCAGAAGCTTTCCACATAATCGGGGTCCAGCCCGTAAAGCCGCGCGATATAGCGGGCGTTCTCGGTCCCCGTATGCTTGGCCACCACCCCGCCCATGAAGCCCAGCGGGAACGAGATGCGCGAATTGCGGGTGATCCGCCCCTCATCCGGCTTTTCCAGCCCCGCCATCATGTTGATGAGGGTTGTCTTGCCGGTGCCGTTGGCGGCCAGGATCCCCAGCGAATGGCCCAGCTCCACGCGAAAGCTCGCGCGGTCCAGGATCACCTTGCGCTGGCTTCCGGTCCAGAAGGACTTGCTCACCCGGTCGAACTCGATCATCTCTGCCTCTGCCCGGGGCATCCCCGGCCGACCCATTCTTGGGGTCTCATTCTTAACAAACCTGCCCGAGCTTTCGGGCGCGATTATGTCTGAAACGGGCCGCAAATGACAACCGATCCCGCCGAGGCGCCGCTGGCGGACCGGATCGCGGCCTGCAGGCTCTGCGCCGACGGCTTTGCCGCCAGCCCCACGGCCCATGCCCCCCGCCCGGTGGTCTGGTTCCGCCCCGGCGCCCGGATCCTGATCGCCGGTCAGGCGCCGGGTGCGCGCGTCCATGCCTCGGGCCGGCCCTTCAACGATCCCTCCGGTGACCGGCTGCGCGCCTGGACGGGGCTCGACGCCGACACCTTCTACGACCGCGACCGCGTGGCGCTGGTGCCCATGGCCTTCTGCTATCCGGGCACGGCCGCGCGCGGCGGCGACCTGCCCCCGCCGCCGGCCTGCGCCGCCAACTGGCGCGCGGCGGTCCTGCAGCAGATCGGCACGCCGCGGCTGGTCCTCGCCCTTGGCGCTGCCGCGATCGGCTGGCACATCGGCCCGGTCCCCGTCGCCCGCGCTGTGGCCGACTGGCGTGACCACCTCGCGCGCGGCATCTTCCCGCTGCCCCATCCCAGCTGGCGCAACACCGCCTGGATCGCGGCCAACCCCTGGTTCACCGACCAGACGCTGCCCGCCCTGCGCC
>JACXUX010000132.1 GCA_014763725.1 Rhodobacterales bacterium | reverse complement strand
TCCCCCCGAGGATATTTGGCCGGGAAGCGGGATGCCCGCGGGGCAAGGGGGGCGGGCGCAGATTGCAGGGGACAGAGGCGCGCTTTGCACCTATATGACGCGGACACGACCGGCACAGCACAGGCAGGCCCATGCGCGATCTGAAGCTCCCCGACCAGCGGCACCCGGAAAAGGCCCACCGCCCCGACCAGGCGCAACCGAAGAAGCCCGACTGGATCCGGGTCAAGGCGCCCGTGTCGCAGGGCTACAAGGAGACGCGCGACATCATCCGGGCCCAGAAGCTGGTCACCGTCTGCGAGGAGGCGGGCTGTCCCAATGTGGGCGAGTGCTGGAGCCAGGGGCATGCGACCATGATGATCATGGGCGAGATCTGCACCCGGGGCTGCACCTTCTGCAATGTGGCGACGGGGCGGCCGCAGGCGCTGGACGTGTTCGAGCCCGGGCGGGTCGCGCATGCGGTGGCCGAGCTGGGGCTGCGCCATGTCGTGGTGACCAGCGTGGACCGCGACGATCTGGAGGACGGCGGGGCCGAGCATTTCGCCCAGACGATCCGTGCGATCCGCCACCGCGCGCCGGGCACCACGATCGAGGTGCTGGTGCCGGATTTTCTGAAATGCGGGCCGCGTGCGCTGGAGGTGGTGGTCGAGGCGCGCCCGGACGTGTTCAACCACAATCTGGAGACGGTGCCCGGGCTTTACCCCGAGGTGCGTCCCGGGGCGCGCTATTTCCACAGCCTGCGGCTGCTGCAGCGGGTCAAGGAGCTGGACGCGGCGATGTTCACCAAGTCGGGCATCATGGTGGGGCTGGGCGAGGATGCCCAGGCGGTGCGGCAGGTGATGGACGACCTGCGCGCGGCCGATGTCGATTTCCTGACCATCGGCCAGTATCTGCAGCCCACGCCCAAGCATCACCGTGTGGACCGGTTCGTGACGCCCGAGGAATTCGCGGCCTATGAGAAGGCCGCCTATGGCAAGGGCTTCCTGATGGTGTCGGCCACGCCGCTGACGCGGTCGTCCTATCATGCGGGCGAGGATTTCGCGCGGCTGCGGGCGGCGCGGCTGGCGCGGCTGGGCCAGGGGTGATCCGGTCGGGCCGGGACTGACGCCCGTTTCCCGCCGCGGGAAACGGGAAAATTCCTTTCAAGGAATTTGCCGGCCCCGGGGGGCCGGCGGCGCTGTCAGGCCAGGTCGGCCAGGCGCGTGAGCGCCGCGCGCAGCTTGGCGGCCTCATCCTCGGCGGTTTCCAGACGGGTGCGGGCCTCGTCCACCACCTCTTCGGGGGCCGAGGCGATGAAGGCCGCGTTGCCCAGACGTGCCTGCAGGCCGGCGATGTCCCTGGCCAGCTTGTCCAGCGACTTCTTCAGCCGGGCGGTTTCGGCGGCGATGTCGATCACGCCCTGCAGCGGCAGGGCGAAGACGCCCCCCTCGACCGGCAGGGTGACGGCGCCGCGCGGGACAGTCGCGGATTCGGCCAGATGGTCGATCCGCGCCAGGCGGTGGATCAGCGCGGCATTGCGCGCCAGCGCCGCGCGCCCCGTGTCGTCCAGCTGGACCAGCAGCAGGTCGAGCTTCAGCCCCACCGGAACATGCATCTGCGCGCGGGCGGACCGGATGTCCTCGATCAGGCCGGTGACCCAGCCCATCTCGCGGTCGGCGTCCGCGTCGATCAGCTCGGCGCCATAGGCGGGCCAGTCGGCATGGGCCAGAAGGCCGGACCGCGTGCCGGTGGTCTGCCACAGCTCCTCGGTCAGGAAGGGCATGAAGGGATGGGCCAGGATCATGCACTGGTCCAGCACCCAGGCCATGGTGGCGCGGGTCTCATTCGCCAGATCGCCGTCGAACAGCGGCTTGGCGAATTCGACATACCAGTCGCAGACCTTGCCCCAGACAAAGCCGTAGAGCGCCCCGGCCGCCTGGTCGAAGCGGAATTCGGCCAGCGCCGCGTCGATCCCGGCCCGGACCTTGGCGGTTTCGCCCAGGATCCAGCGGTTCACCGTGCCGGTGGCGGCGGGCGGGGCGGCGCGGGTCTCATGCCCCTGCCACACGCCGTTCATCTCGGCAAAGCGGCAGGCGTTCCACAGTTTCGTGCCGAAGTTGCGATAGCCCGCGATGCGCGACAGCGACAGTTTCAGGTCGCGCCCCATGGCGGCCATCGACGCCAGGGTGAAGCGCACGGCATCGGCGCCGTATTCGTCGATCAGCTCGATCGGGTCCAGCACGTTGCCCAGCGACTTGGACATCTTCTTGCCCTTTTCGTCGCGGACCAGGGCATGGACATAGACGGTGCGGAAGGGCACGTCGCCCACCACGGCCAGCTGCATCATCATCATCCGGGCGACCCAGAAGAAGATGATGTCGAACCCCGTCACCAGCACGCTGGTGGGGAAGTAGCGCGCCAGTTCCGGCGTGGCCTCGGGCCAGCCCAGCGTGCCGATCGGCCAGAGCCCCGAGGAGAACCAGGTGTCCAGCACATCGGGGTCGCGCCAGACCGGATAGGTCAGGCGGGTCGGGTCCTGGGTCACCTCATAGTCGGCCAGCGAGGCGGCCAGGGCCGCGACGGCCGCGGCGCGGTCCTCGACCTCGACCACGCGGGCATGGGCCAGCGGCACGGGCAGGGCGGCCAGCGTGCCGGCAAAGCGGGCGGCGACCTGGTCGAAGCTGGCCGCGCAGTGATGGACCGTCGGGCGCGTGGCGGGGCCGCCGTCGCCCAGAAGGCGCAGCATCTCGGCCGGGTCGAGCGCGCCGTCACCCTCATCATCGCGGAAGTCGGGGCCGGTCAGGTCCAGCCCATACCAGACCGGGATCTGATGGCCCCACCACAGCTGGCGGCTGATGCACCAGGGTTCGATGTTTTCCAGCCAGTGGAAATAGACCTTGGCATCGCGTTCGGGCAGGATCCGGGTACGGCCGTCGCGCACCGCGTCGATGGCGGGCTGGACGATGCGGGCGGTGTCGACGAACCACTGGTCGGTCAGCATCGGCTCGATCACCACCCTGGAGCGGTCGCCGAAGGGCTGCATGATCTTGCGATCCTCGACGAAGGGCACGGTTTCCGTGCGCGTCTCGCCGGTCTCGGGGTCGGTCACCTGCCGCGTCAGGGGGACGGCCAGGCCCTCGGCCTGGATGGCGGCGACGACGCGGGCGCGCGCCTCATAGCGGTCCAGGCCGCGCAGGTCGTCGGGGACCAGGTTGATCTGGTCGGCCTCATCCTCGGTCAGGCTGCGTTCGCCGCGCGCCACGGCGGCGGCGATGGCCGCGCTTTCGGCATGGGGCAGGCCGTCCTCGCGCATCCGCGCGCGGGTGTCCATCAGCCGGTAGAGCGGGATGCCATGGCGCTGGGCCACGGCATAGTCGTTGAAGTCGTGCGCGCCCGTGATCTTGACCGCGCCCGAGCCGAAGGCGGGATCGGGATAGTCGTCGGCGATGATCGGGATCAGCCGCCGGTGTTCCCGCGGCCCCACCGGGATTTCGCAGAGTTTCCCGACGATTGGGGCATAGCGTTCATCCGATGGATGGACCGCGACCGCGCCGTCGCCCAGCATGGTTTCGGGCCGCGTGGTGGCGATGCTGATGTAGTCGCGCACCTCCTCCAGGACCACGTTGCCGTCGGCGTCGCGTTCGCGGTAGACATAGGTCTCGCCCCCCGCCAGCGGATACTTGAAGTGCCACATGTGGCCTGCGACCTCGGTCTGTTCGACCTCAAGGTCGCTGATCGCGGTTTCGAAATGCGGATCCCAGTTCACCAGCCGCTTGCCGCGGTAGATCAGCCCCTTGTCATAGAGGTCGACAAAGACCTTGATCACCGCGTCGTGGAAGTTGCCCTCTTCGCCCGCGGGGGCGCCGGGGGCGCCCGACATGGTGAAGGCCTCGCGCGACCAGTCGCAGCTGGCGCCCAGCCGGTCCAGCTGGCTGCGGATGTTGCCGCGCGAGCGCGCCTTCTGCTGCCAGACCAGCTGCAGGAAGTCGGCGCGGCTGTAGTCGGTGCGCCGCTGGCCCTGGGCGGCCAGCGCGCGTTCCACCACCATCTGGGTCGCGATGCCCGCATGGTCGGTGCCGGGCTGCCAGAGCACGTCATGCCCCTGCATCCGGTGCCAGCGCGCCAGGATGTCCTGCAGCGTGTTGTTGAAGGCATGGCCCATGTGCAGGCTGCCGGTCACGTTGGGCGGCGGGATCATGATGCTGAAGGCGGGCGCCCCGGGCCGGGCATTGGCGCCCGCGCGAAAGGCCTGATGGTCCTGCCACAGGGCGCTGATCCGCGCCTCGGCCTCGGCGGGCGAAAAGGTCTTTTCCATTGGCATGCGTCACCCCCAGCGTCTGTGCCGGGATGACTAGCCCAAGCGCGCGCGCGGGGAAAGGGCGGATGGCGGATGGCCCTAACCCGCGCGGTCGATCCGGGTGGACAGGTGGATCAGGCTTTCCGACGATTTCACCCCGGTCATCGACCCGATCTCGTCCAGCACCTGGTCCAGCGCGGTGGTCGAGGCGGCCGCCACCTGCAGCAGCAGGTCGAACCGGCCGCTGGTGGTGAAGCAGCGCTCGACCTCGGCAATCGCCTTCAGCCGGGTCAGGATCGCGGCCTGGGCGCGCGGCTCGATCGTCAGCAGGATCGAGGCGCGGATGCGGTTCTGGCGTGCGGCCTCGCCCAGGCGCAGCGTGTAGCCCGCGATGATGCCCGAAGTCTCCAGCCGTTCGAGCCGGGCCTGGATGGTGGACCGCGCCACCTTCAGCCGCCGCGCCAGCGTGGCCACCGACATCCGCGCATCCGCCCCCAGCAGGCCGATGATGTTTCGATCCATCTCATCCATGCAATGTGCCCGCCTTTTTCGTCATTATAACGACCGTGCACCACAAATCCACACTTTTGATCGGTGAAAATGTGCCTCATATGCGGCATCCTCTGTTTTCAGGAAAAGGGCGGCTCATACGCACCTGGCCTGGTTGGATAGACCGCGCAAGCGTCTCCCAACCCGTTTCGCCGGGGCAAGGGAAGGCTGCGTCTTGTTGGCACAAAGGGCACGCCGATGGGACTCTCGAAAACGATCTGGACCAATCCGTCCGAATTCCTCCGCAGCCAGCAGCCGGACACGCCGGTGCTGTTCTTTTCGCCTGCCGTTCTGCAGGCCACCGCGCGCCGCTTCATCGACGGCTTTCCCGGCATGGTGACCTATGCCGTCAAGTCGAACCCCGAGGAGATGGTGATCGAGAACCTGGCCGCCGCCGGGGTGCGCGGCTATGACGTGGCCTCGCCGGCCGAGATCCGGCTGATCCGCCGCCTGGCCCCCGAGGCCGCGCTGCATTACAACAACCCCGTCCGTGCGCGGTCGGAAATCGCCGTGGCGGTCGAGTTGGGCGTCAAGTCCTATTCCGTCGAAAGCGAGACCGAGCTGGCCAAGCTGATCGAGCTGGTCCCCGCCGAGGGCACCGAGATCAGCGTGCGCTTCAAGCTGCCGGTGTCGGGCGCGGCCTACAACTTCGGCGCCAAGTTCGGTGCGACGACCGAACTGGCGGCGGTGCTGCTGGCGCGGGTGGCGGCGGCGGGCTTCGTGCCGTCGCTGACCTTCCACCCCGGCACGCAATGCACCGACCCGACCGCCTGGGAACACTACATCCGCGCCGCGGCCCGCATCTCGGCCGAGGCGGGGGTGACCATCGCGCGGCTGAACGTGGGCGGCGGCTTCCCCAGCCACCGCGAGACGGAGGTGGTCCCCGCGCTCGAGGCGACCTTTGCCCTGATCGACCGGGTGACGGCCGAGGCCTTCGGCGACGACCGGCCGCTGCTGGTCTGCGAACCGGGCCGGGGGCTGTGCGGCGATGCCTTCACGCTGGCCGCCCAGGTCAAGGCGGTGCGCGACGGTGAACATGTGTTCCTGAACGACGGCGTCTACGGGTCGCTGTGGGAACTGCCGATGATCGGCGCGATCGACCGGGTGGCCGTGGTCGCCCCCGACGGCAGCCGCCGCACCGGCGCGCCGCGCGGCCGCATCGTCTTCGGCCCGACCTGCGATTCGGTCGACCGTCTGCCGGGCGAGGTGATGCTGGCCGCCGACATCGCCGAGGGCGACTATGTCGTGATCGCCAGCATGGGGGCCTATTCGGTCGCCACCAACACCCGCTTCAACGGCTTCGGCGATCTGGGCGTGGCCACGGTGCTGTCGCTCAAGGTCTGACGACCGCCCGCCCGGCTGGACATCCCCGGCCGGGCGGTTACCCTTTTGCGGCATCGGCATGAGGGGACCCATGAACGCTTTCGGAACAGCCCAGGGCCATGCCCGGGTCGAGGACGCGCGGCTGCTGACCGGCGCGGGCCGCTATGTCGACGACATCGCGCCGGCGGGCGCGCTGTGGGCGGTGTTCCTGCGGTCGGACGTGGCGGCGGGGCGCATCACGGCGCTGGACGTGTCGGCCGCCCGCGCCATGCCGGGGGTGGCCGCCGTGCTGACCGCGGCCGACCTGCAGGCGGCGGGGGTGACGCTGGGCATGCGCGGCCGCGTCCAGACCAACCGCGACGGCCGCCGCGGGGCCGCGCCGGAACGGCCGATCCTGGCCACCGACCGCGTCTGCCATGTGGGCCAGCCCATCGCCTGCATCCTGGCCGAGACGCGCGCCCAGGCGCTGGACGCGGCCGAGGCCGTGGTGCTGGACCTGGACCACGGCCCCGTCCATCTGGACCTGGCCCCGGGCGGCGCCCCCGTCCACCCCGAGGCGCCCGACAACATCGCCTATGACTGGGACACCGGCGATGCCGCCGCCACCGACGCCGGGATCGCGGCCGCGGCGCATGTGGTCCGGCTGACCGTGCGGCACAACCGCGTCATCGTGAACCCGATCGAGCCGCGCACGGCCTGGGCCCTCTGGGACGGGGCGCGGCTGCATTTCGCCTTTGCCGGCCAGGGCGTCTGGAACCAGAAGGCGGAACTGGCCCGCCACCTGGGCCTGCCGCCTGACGCAGTGCAGGTGACCACCCCCGATGTCGGCGGCGGCTTCGGGATGAAGGCGATGACCTATCCCGAATATCCGGTGATCGCGGCGGCGTCGCGGCTGCTGGGCCGGCCCGTCCGCTGGGCCGCCGAACGGACCGAGGGGATGCTGACCGACAACGCCGGCCGCGATCTGGTGGCCGAAGTGACGCTGGGCCTGGCCGCCGATCTGGCGATCACCGCCTATCGGGTGGACCTGATCTCGAATCTGGGCGCCTTCAACAGCCAGTTCGGCCAGGCGATCCAGTCCGACCTCTTCGCCAAGGTGCTGACGGGCATCTATGACATCCCCGCCGCGCATCTGCGCGCCCGCGGCGTCTATACCCATACCGTGCCGGTCGATGCCTATCGCGGCGCGGGCCGGCCCGAGGCGATCCTGACCCTGGAACGCACGCTGGACCATGCCGCCCGCGTGCTGGGGGCCGATCCGGCGGCGCTGCGGCGGCGCAACATGATCCGCAGCTTCCCCTTCCGCACCCTGACGGGTGAGCTGATCGACACCGGCGACTTCCCCCGCATCCTGGACCGGCTGCTGGCCGAGGCCGACCTGCCCGGGCTGGCCGCGCGGCGGGCGGCGGCGGCGGCGCGGGGGCGGGTGCTGGG
>JACXUX010000458.1 GCA_014763725.1 Rhodobacterales bacterium | reverse complement strand
CGATGCCGGTCGCGACCGCGGCCCAATTCGGACCCATCCCATACAGCGCGATCGCGATCGCGTAGCTGCCGATGCCGTAGAACATGGTGTGGGCGAACGACACCGTGCCGGTATAGCCGAGCAGCAAATCGTAGGACGCAACCAGCGCGGCAAAGACGCAGATCTTGGCCGCGACGTTCAGCGCCTTCGCGCCCGGAAACAGGAACGGCGTTGCCGCCAGCGCCAGGATAATGACGACGAGAATGAGGGTGAGCACGCGGCTCCGCGGCGGATCGCCTGACAAAATCATCATCGGCTGGTCACCGCATAGAGGCCGCGCGGCCGCCACATCAGAATGGCGACCATCAGCAGGATGTTGGAGACGAGGGCGAGCTTCGGCACCAGGAAGCCGCCGTAGTTGGCAACCATCGCGACCAGGATGGCGCCGAGCGAACACTGGCCCACCGCGAAGCGGATGACGGCGCCCGCGCCCCCGCCCCTTGTGCGGCGCGGCCTGCATGCCATATCGACGGCGGGGAACGGGCCAAGGGGGGCTGCCATGGGCTATCTGCGCACCGCACTGCTGATGGCGGCGATGACCGCGCTCTTCATGGGCGTGGGGGCGCTGCTGGACGGGCTGACCGGGGCGCTGGTCGCGCTGGCCTTGGCCGCCGGGATGAACCTGCTCACCTGGTGGAACAGCGACCGCGCGGTCCTGTCCATGCATGGCGCGCATGAGGTCGACGCCCGCACCGCGCCCGACCTGGTGGCGATGGTCCACGACCTGGCCGACCGCGCCGGCATGCCCTGCCCCCGGGTCTATCTGATCGACACCGACCAGCCCAATGCCTTCGCCACTGGCCGCAGCCCCGAACGTGCCGCGGTCGCGGCCACCACGGGCCTGCTGCGCGCCCTCAGCCCCGAGGAGGTGGCAGGCGTCATGGCCCACGAACTGGCCCATATCCGCAACCGCGACACGCTGATCATGACCGTCACGGCCACCTTCGCGGGCGCGATCTCGATGCTGGCCAATTTCGCGCTCTTCTTCGGCGGCGGCGACCGCGACCGTCCGGGCGGGATCTTCGGCACGATCCTGCTGACGATCCTGGCCCCGCTGGCCGCCATGCTGGTGCAGATGGCGATCAGCCGCGGCCGGGAATATGAGGCCGACCGCGCCGGGGCCGGGATCTGCGGCCAGCCCTTGTGGCTCGCCTCGGCGCTGACGCGGATCGAGGGGCTGGCCAGCCGCATCGACAACCCGGCGGCCGAACGCAACCCGGCCACGGCGCACATGTTCATCATCAACCCGCTGCATGCCCATGCGCATGACCGGCTGTTCGCCACCCATCCCGCCACCGCCAACCGCGTCGCGGCCCTGCGCGCCCTGGCCGTGCAGGGGGGCAGCGACACCGGCCCCGC
>JACXUX010000131.1 GCA_014763725.1 Rhodobacterales bacterium | reverse complement strand
GGCCCGCGCCGGACGAATCCGCCGTTCTGACCCGCCTGGCCCCCGACCCCGCCGCGGGCCGCGCCTGGGCCGACCTGGCCGCGACCCTGGGCGCGCGGGCGCGGCGCGGGCGGGCGGTCAATCTTGACCCTGCCGCGCTGATGCTGGATATGCTCCTGACCATGGATCAGACGGCGGGAACGCTCGCCCAGAGGTAAGCGATGCCGCCCCAGATCGTGGACAGCCACTGTCACCTCGACTTTCCCGACTTTGCCGACGACCTTCCCGGGGTCATCGCCCGCGCCCGCGCGGCCGGCGTCACGCGGATGGTCACGATCTGCACCCGGCTGCGGCAGGAACCGCAGGTGCGCGCCATCGCCGAGACGTTCGAGGGCGTCTTCTACGCCGCGGGCACCCATCCGATGAGCGCGGCCGAAGAGCCCATGGCCACGGTCGACCAGCTGGTGGCGCTGGCCCGGCACCCGAAATTCGTGGGCATCGGCGAGACGGGGCTGGACTACCACTACACCGCCGACAGCGCCGCGGTTCAGCAGGACAGCCTGCGCATCCACATCACCGCGGCGCAGGAAACCGGCCTGCCCCTGATCATCCATGCGCGCGCGGCCGACGAGGACATGGCGCGCATCCTGGCCCAGGCCTGGCGCGAACGGCCCTATGGCTGCGTGATGCACTGCTTTTCCTCGGGGCCCGAACTGGCGCGGGCGGCGCTGGACCTGGGCTTCTATCTGTCGATGTCGGGGATCGCGGCCTTTCCGCGGTCGGCCGAGCTGCGCGCGATCTTTGCCGCCGCGCCCCTGGACCGCATCCTGCTGGAAACCGACAGCCCCTATCTGGCCCCGCCCCCGCACCGCGGGCGGCGCAACGAACCGGCCTATACGGCGCTGACGGCGCAGGTGGGGGCCGATCTGTTCGGGCTGAGCCCCGAGGACTTCGCCGCCGCGACCAGCGCGAATTTCGACCGGCTGTTCACGCGGGCGGCGCGCGCCGCGCAGGCGGCATGATGGCGCTGCGGGTCGTCATCCTGGGCTGCGGATCTTCGGGCGGGGTGCCGCGCATCGGCGGCGACTGGGGCGACTGCGACCCCACGAACCCCCGCAACCGCCGCCGCCGCTGTTCGGCGCTGGTGGAACGGCGCGGCCCGGGCGGGGTGACGCGGGTGCTTATCGACACCAGCCCCGACTTGCGCGACCAGCTGCTGGATGCCGGCGTGGGCGAGTTGGACGGCGTGGCCTATACCCATGCCCATGCCGACCATACCCACGGCATCGACGACCTGCGCCAGGTGGTGTTCAACACCGGCCGCCGCCTGCCCGTCTGGGCCGACGGCCCCACGACCGAGGCGCTGCTGTCGCGCTTTGGCTATGCCTTTGTCCAGCCGCAGGGGTCGCCCTATCCGCCGATCCTGGACCTGCACGGCATCGCGGGGCCCTTCCAGGTGGCGGGCGCGGGCGGGCCCGTCACGCTGACCCCGTTCCGCGTGAACCACGGCACGATCAACGCGCTGGGCTTCCGCATCGGCGGCGTGGCCTATCTGCCCGATGTGCTGACGATTCCCGACGAGGCCTGGCCGCATCTGCAGGACCTGGACTGTCTGATCGTCGATGCGCTGCGCCGCCGGCCGCATCCCACGCATGCGCATCTGGCGCTGGCGCTGGACTGGATCGGCCGCGCCGCGCCGCGCCGGGCGGTGCTGACCAACATGCACATCGACCTGGATCACGCCCAACTGATGGCGGAACTGCCCGCCGGGGTGATCCCGGCGCATGACGGGCTGGTGATCGACTGCGGACCCGGCGCGCAGACGGGATGAGCACGCTTCTCGACGTCATCCTGCCGGTGTTCCTGGTGATCGGGGCCGGCTGGGCCGCCGCGCGCGCGCGGCTGTTTCCCGACGAGGCGGTGGATGCGTTGATGCGCTACGCCCAGAACCTGGCGGCGCCGCTGCTGCTGTTCCGGTCGGTGGCGACGCTGGATCTGGCCGCGGTCTTCGACCCGGCGCTGTTCCTGGCCTTTTACGCGGGGGCCTTTGCGGCCTTTGGCGCGGGCTTTCTGGGCGCGCGGCACCTGTTCGGGCGCGACCTGCCCGATGCGGTGGCGATCGGCTTTGCCGCCTGCTTTTCCAACACGCTGCTGCTGGGGGTGCCGATCACCGAACGCGCCTATGGGTCCGGGGCGCTGGCCGACAACTTTGCCATCATCGCGGTGCATGCGCCCATCCTCTACAGTTTCGGCATCACGATGATGGAGACCGCGCGCGCCCGCGGGGCGGGGCTGACGCTGGCGCGGCTGGCGTGGCAGATCGGCCGGTCGCTGGCGCAGCAGCCGCTGGTGATCGGGCTGGCGGCGGGATTCGCGGTCAACCTGACCGGCCTGGCCCTGCCCCGCGTGGCGGATGCGGCGGTGGCGATGATCGCGGCCACGGCCATTCCCACCGCGCTGTTCGGGCTGGGCGGCGTGCTGCGGCGCTATCGCCCCGAGGGCGACATGCGCGCCATCGCCTGGGTGGTGGGCTGTTCGCTGCTGCTGCATCCGGTGATCACCTGGGGCCTGGGCCGGGCGCTGGCGCTGGACCTGGCGCAGATGCGGTCGGGCGTGCTGACGGCGGCGATGGCGCCGGGGGTCAACGCCTTCCTGTTCGCCAACTTCTACGGCGTCGGCAAGCGGGTCGCGGCGTCCGCCGTGCTGCTGGGCACGGCGGGGTCGATCCTGACGGTGTGGTTCTGGCTGACGGTGCTGCCCTGAGGCCTAGCCCGGGGTGACGCCGCGCAGCTGTTCGCTGCGCCGACGCAGGATTTCCACCGTGGCCAGCAGCGCGACCGAGATCACGACCAGGATCGTCGCCACCGCCAGGATCGCCGGGCTGATCTGTTCGCGGATGCCGTTCCACATCTGCCGCGGGATGGTCTGCTGGTCATGGGCCGCGACGAAGAGGACCACGACCACCTCATCGAACGAGGTGACGAAGGCAAACAGCGCCCCCGACACCACCCCGGGCAGGATCAGCGGCAGCGTGACCTTGAAGAAGGTCGTGGCGGGCGAGGCGCCAAGGCTGGCCGCCGCCCGCGTCAGCGACTTGTCGAACCCCACCAGCGTGGCCGTCACCGTGATGATGACGAAGGGAATGCCCAGCGTGGCATGGGCCAGGATCACGCCCAGATAGCTGCCCGCCAGCCCCGTGGCCGAGTAGAAGAAGAACAGCCCCGTCGCCACGATGATGATCGGCACGATCATGGGCGAGATCAGGATCGCCATCACGGCGCGGCGGAACGGCATCTCGGGGCGCGACAGGCCCAGCGCCGCCAGCGTGCCCAGGAAGGTGGCCAGCAGCGTCGAGAACACGCCGATGATGATCGAGTTCTTGGCCGCGCGCAGCCAGGTGGAATTGGCCCACATGTCGGCCCACCAGGCGGCGTCGCGCGGGGCGTCGGGGGCGAACATGCCGAAGGTCATGAGCAGGTCATACCAGCGCAGCGAATAGCCCGTGGGGTCGAGCGCCAGCATCTTCTCGGTAAAGGTGAAGAAGGGCTCGGCGTTGAAGCTGAGCGGGATGACGATCAGGATCGGCGCGATCAGGAACAGCAGGATCAGCGCACAGAGCAGATGGAAGACCCGCCGCCAAAGACGTTCGAGCGGGCTTGCATGGGCGGGAAGTGCCATCGGTCGTTCCTTTCCCCGGCCGCCGGGGGCGCTGCCCCCGGACCCCCGGGGTATTTGGGTCAAGAGGAAGGGGGATCAGCCCAGCTTGAGATTGTCGATGCCGACCAGCCGGTCGTAAAGCCAGTAGAGGATCAGGACGAGGCCCAGCAGGATCGCGGCCAGCGCCGCGGCCAGCGACCAGTTCAGGCTGTCGGTCATGTGGAAGGCGATCAGGTTCGAGATGAGCTGGCCCGAGGCGCCGCCCACCAGCGCGGGCGTGATGTAGTAGCCCACCGCCAGGATGAAGACGAGCAGCGCCCCAGCCCCGATGCCCGGCAGCGTCTGGGGCAGGTAGACCCGGCGGAAGGCGGTCCAGCTGGTCGCGCCCAGGCTGCGGGCCGCGCGGACATAGGAGGGCGGGATCGGCCGCATCACCGAATAGAGCGGCAGGATGGTGAAGGGCAGCAGCACATGCGTCATGGCGATGATCGTGCCGGTCTGGTTGTAGATCAGCGACAGGCGGCCGTCGTCGGCCAGCAGGCCCGTGGCGACAAGGCTGTTGTTGATGACCCCCTGGCCCTGGAGCAGGACGATCCAGCTGGTGGTGCGCACCAGAAGCGAGGTCCAGAACGGCAGGAGCACCAGGATCATCAGCAGGTTCGACCAGCGCAGCGGCAGCGTGGCCAGCAGATGCGCGACCGGAAAGCCCAGCAGGACGCAGAGCACGGTGATCAGCGCGGCCAGGGTGAAGGTGCGCTGGAACAGGGCGACATAGACCTGGCGGTCCTGAGGCACGGCGACGATGGCGCCCCGGGCGTCGCGCGTCAGGTCGAGCGCGGCCAGGAAGAAGTTCGGGCTGTAGCTGCGCGCGGCCTGGCGCATGGTGGACCACAGCATGGGGTCGGCCCAGTCGGCATCGGCGGCCAGCAGCGCCTCGCGCCAGGGGGCCTGGAAGCTGCGGGCCTTGCGCCCGGTGGCGGTGAAGAGCGAGCGGGTGCCCGGCAGGTCGTAGTTCACGCGGGTGCCGACGACGCCCACGGTGCGCGCCTCGGCCGCGGCGCGCAGGTCGAGGGCCAGCGCCTCCCACGCCGCATCATCGGGCGGGGTGTCGGGTTCGGTCGTGGCGAACCAGGCGGTCAGCCGCGGCATGTTGGCGGCAAAGCTGTCGTTGTAGACCGACCGGTGCAGCATCTGTCCGATCGGCACCAGGAAGGTCACGATCACGAACAGCAAGAGCGGCGCCACCAGCAGGAAGGCGCGGCGGCGGGCGCGGGCCTGGGCACGGGCAAGCGCGCGCTTGAGCGGCACGCCATCGGGGGTGGTCAGGGTCTGCGGCTCGGCCATGGTCTGCCCTTGCAGCGCGCCGACCCCCGGTCAGGGGCCGGCGCGGGGGGGGGATCAGTTCGCGGCCAGCCAGGCGTTGAACCGTTCGTTCAGCTCGGTGTCGCGGTCGGCCCAGAAGTCCAGCGACGAGGGCAGCGCATTGGTCAGGTTTTCCGGGCTGGTGGGCAGATGGGGGGCCATCTCGGTCTTGCCGTCGCCCTTGAAGGTGCCGACCAGCGGGGCCGAGGACTTGCGCGGCGGGCCGTAGCTGATCCATTCGGCGGCATCCGACAGCGGCTCGGTCGAGGTCGAGAACTTGACGAATTCCATCGCCGCCTCGGGGTTCGGGGCGCCCTTGGGGATCACCCAGCCTTCCCATTCGAAGACCTGACCGTCCCACATGATGGCAAAGGGCTTGCCCTCGGCCACGGCGGCGTTGAAGATCCGGCCGTTCCAGGCCATGGTCATCACCACCTCGCCATCGGCCAGCAGCTGCGGCGGCTGGGCGCCGGCTTCCCAGAACACCGCATCGGCCTTGATCGTGTCGAGCTTGGCAAAGGCGCGGTCCTGGCCTTCCCTGGTTTCCAGCAGGGCATAGACCTCGGAGGCGGGCACGCCATCGGCCATCAGCGCCATTTCCAGCGTGGTCTTGGCGCCCTTCTTGATGCCGCGCTTGCCCGGGAACTTGGCCGTGTCGAAGAAGTCGGCGATGGTCGCGGGCGCGCCGTTCGGGAACTTGGTCGTGTCATAGGCGATGGCGGTGGCAAAGACGTCGGTCGGGATCATGCAGTCCGACAGCGTGCCTTCGATGAAGTCCTGGGGCGCCGGGGTGCCGTCGGGCGCGGGCGGCAGGGTCGAGGCGTCGATCGGGATCACCAGGCCTTCGTCGCACAGCCGCACGGCGTCGGCGATTTCCACGCTGGCCACATCGACCGAGACGTTGCCCGCCTCGACCTGGGCCTTGATGGGCGTGGCCGGGTTGTCGGCATCGACCGAGATGACGCTGACGCCGGTCCTGGCGGTGAAGGGCTTGTGATAGGCCTGGACCTGGCTGTTGGTATAGGCGCCACCCCAGCCCATGACCGTGATCTGCGGCTGTGCCACCGCCGGCAGGGCCAGGGCCCCCAGCGCCGTGGACAGGATGAGAAGCCGTTTCATGTCGTTCTCCCGTGCTGGTTTTCTTGGATTGCCGGCCGGGGCCGGGGTCAGACCGGATCGAGCGCGCGGGCGTCGGCAGGCGCCCAGCCGATCCGGATGCGTTCGCCGGGGCGCAGCATGCGCTGGCCCAGCGTGTTGCGCGACTTGATGACGAAATCCTCGGTCCCGGCCACGCGCAGCCGGGTGCGGAAGAGATCGCCCATGTAGATGAATTCCAGAACCTCGGCCTCCAGCAGATGGGCGCCGGGGGGCAACAACTCGGGCTTGAATTCCACCCGTTCGGGGCGGATCGACACCAGCGTCTGCTGGCCGCGGGCGGTGACGTTGACGGGGGTGGCGTCGATCAGCGCGCCCGTGGTCAGCCGCACCACGGCGCGGCCTTCGGACAGCTCCTCGATCGTGCCGGGCAGCTTGTTGTTCTCGCCGATGAAGCCCGCGACAAAGCTGTTGGCGGGGCGTTCATACAGGTCCGAGGGCGGGGCCAGCTGCTGGATGCGCCCGTCGTTGAACACCGCGATGCGGTCGGACATGGTCAGCGCCTCGCCCTGGTCATGCGTGACATAGACGACGGTGATCCCCAGGGATTCGTGCAGGTGCTTGATCTCGAACTGCATGTGTTCGCGCAGCTGCTTGTCCAGCGCGCCCAGCGGTTCGTCCATCAGCACCAGCGCCGGGTCGAAGACCAGCGCGCGGGCCAGCGCGATGCGCTGCTGCTGGCCGCCCGACAGCTGTGCCGGACGGCGGTAGGCAAAGCCGCCCATCTGCACCATGTCCAGCGCGCGCGCGATGCGCGCCTCGCGGTCCGCCTTGCCCATGCCGCGCACCTCGAGCGGGAAGGCCAGGTTCTCGCCCACCGTCATGTGCGGAAACAGCGCGTAGTTCTGGAACACCATGCCGATGCCGCGCTTGTGCGGGGGCACCAGGTTGATGGGCCGGCCGTCCAGGCGGATCTCGCCATGGGTTGCCGTCTCGAACCCCGCCAGCATCATCAGGCAGGTCGTCTTGCCCGAGCCCGAGGGGCCCAGCATGGTCAGGAACTCGCCCTTGCCGATGGACAGGTTCAGATCCTTCACGACCAGGGTCTGCCCGTCATAGCTCTTCTGGACGCGATCGAACTGGACGAAGGCGTCCGTGCCGGTCTGGACCGTCACGCAATTCTCCCCGTGGTGCGGCAGTGGTCTGCCCGTCGTTGCCCAGACGAAAGCAAAACGGGCCGCCCGTTTCAACCGCCTTGTGGCGGGGGACAGTGTGCAATGCCTTTTGCCCGGCATTTGATCGGACAGCGACACGTCTGCCGTCTTCTGCGGCAGGGGCGCAATCGGGGGCAACGACAAAGGGCGGCCGCGGGGCCGCCCTGTCAGGGTCCGATGGGTGGTGCGGTCGAAAAGACTCGAACTTTCACGGGAGTTACCCCACAGCGACCTCAACGCTGCGCGTCTACCAATTCCGCCACGACCGCAAGCCCCGGGGAATGGCGCGCTGTGTAGCGGATGGCCCCCGGC
>JACXUX010000130.1 GCA_014763725.1 Rhodobacterales bacterium | reverse complement strand
CGCTGATCCTGACCGGGGCGGGCCGGGTCTTTTCCGCCGGCGCCGATCTGGACGCGGCCCGCGCGGGCCTGGCCACCGATCCGGTGTGGGAGGATCTGTCGGCCGCCCTGGCCGCCGCGCCCTGTCTGACGGTGGCCGCGCTGAACGGCACGCTGGCGGGCGGGGCCATGGGCATGGCGCTGGCCTGCGACCTGCGCCTGGCGGTGCCGGGGGCGCGCATCTTCTATCCCGTGATGCGGCTGGGCTATCTGCCGCAGCCGTCCGACCCCGGCCGGCTGGCCGCGCTGGTGGGGCCCGCGCGGGCGGCGATGATCCTGCTGGCCGGGCAGAAGGTGCCGGTCGAAGAGGCGCTGGCCTGGGGCCTGGTCGACCGCATCGTGCCGCCAGGGTCCCTGCTGGACGAGGCCCGCGCCCTGGCCGCCGATGCGCTGGCCGCCCCCCCGGGCCATGCCGCGGCGATCAAGGCCCTGCTGCGCGCGGCCCGGCCCGGGGCGTCAGCCGGGCAGTGACAGCCCCTCGACCCGGGCCGCCATGTCGGCCCGGATGCGCGCCGCCATGAAGTCGGAAAACAGCCGGATCTTGGGGTCGCGCAGGCGGCGGTGCGGCGTCAGGCAGGACAGCTGCACCGGCAGCGGCGGCGTGGCCGTGGCCACCGGCACCAGCGCGCCCGACCGCAGATGCTCGGCCACCTCGAAGATCGGTTTCAGCACGATGCCGCGGCCGTCCAGCGCCCAGCCGGTCAGCACGTCGCCATCGTCGGACTCGAAGGGGCCCGCGATCTCGAACCGCCGGGGGCCCTCGGGGGTGGCCAGCGTCCACTGGAATTCGCGCGCGCCGGGAAAGCGCAGGTTCAGGCAATCGTGCCGGTCGGCCACCAGCGCCGCGCCATCGGCGGGCATCCCGCGGCGCGCCACATAGGCGGGGGCGGCGCAGAGCAGGCGCGGACAGTCGGCCACCAGCCGCACCTTGAGCGCCGAATCCTCCAGCTGGCCCAGGTGAAAGGCCACGTCCAGCCCCTCGGCCGTCATGTCGATGGTGCGGTCCGACAGCCGCAGCCGCACGTCGATCAGCGGATACAGATCCTTGAACGCCGGCACATGCGGCGCGATCACCCGCCGCCCGATGCCCAGGGGCGCGGCCACGAAGACCGTGCCGCGCGGGGTCTGGGTGACATCCATCACCGCGGCCTCGGCCTCGTCGATCGCGTCCAGCACGCGGCGCGCGCCGTCATAGAACAGCCGGCCGTTTTCCGTGGGCTGCAGGCTGCGCGTGGTGCGGTTGAACAGCCGCACGCCCAGATGCCGTTCCAGATTCGAGATTCGCGCGCTGGCCACCGCGGGCGAGGTGCGCTGGTCGCGGGCGGCCGCACTCATGCTGCCCAATTCGTAGACACGGACGAACATGCGCAGGTTGTTCACATAGGACATGGCGCCCCCGGTCCGACCTTATGCCCATTTTTGAAAGTGATTGGGCATTTGCCGAATTAACAGAAAGGTCGCCCCCGGTATAGCGTGATCCATCGGATCAGGAGGCGCGGATGTACGACTGGGTGGTGCTGTGGGAATGGGTGGAAATCGCCGCCCGCTGGACGCATGTGATCACGGCCATCGCCTGGATCGGGTCGTCCTTCTACTTCATCGCGCTGGACCTGGGGCTGCGGCGCACGCCCAGCCTGCCCCCCCTGGCCCATGGCGAGGAATGGCAGGTCCACGGCGGCGGCTTCTACCACATCCAGAAATACCTGGTCGCCCCGGCCTTCCTGCCCGAGCATCTGACCTGGTTCAAATGGGAAAGCTACGCCACCTGGCTGTCGGGCTTTGTCATGCTGGTGCTGGTCTATTACCTGGGCGCCGAGATGTTCCTGATCGACCCCACGGTGATGGACCTGGCACCCTGGCAGGCGGTGGCGATGTCCGTGGCGTCGCTGGCCTTTGGCTGGCTGGTCTATGACCGGATCTGCAAGACCTTCGTCAACGCCGACCAGACCGCGGTGATGGCGTCGCTGTTCGTGGTGCTGGTGGGGATGTCGTGGTTCTACACCAGCGTCTTTTCCGGCCGGGCGGCGCTGCTGCACCTGGGCGCCTTCACCGCCACGATCATGTCGGCCAATGTCTTCATGATCATCATCCCGAACCAGAAGATCGTCGTGGCCGACCTGAAGGCCGGCCGCGCCCCCGATCCGAAATACGGCAAGATCGCCAAGCAGCGCAGCACCCACAACAACTATCTGACGCTGCCGGTGCTGTTCCTGATGCTGTCGAACCACTATCCGCTGGTGTTCGCGACGCAGTGGAACTGGGTGATCGCCAGCCTGGTGTTCCTGATGGGGGTGACGATCCGGCACTGGTTCAACACCCGCCATGCGCGCAAGGGCAACCCGCACTGGACCTGGGGCGTGACGGTCGTGCTGTTCCTGGTCATCGCCTGGCTGTCGACCGCGCCCATGGCCGCCCCCCGGGATGAGGCCGCGCTGTCCCCCGCCGCCCTGCGCCACGCCGCCGCCCCGGGGTTTGACGAGGTGACGGCGATCGTCCAGGGCCGCTGCAGCATGTGCCACGCGGCCGAACCGGTGTGGGACGGGCTGTACTGGGCGCCCAAGGGCGTGGTGCTGGAAACCCCCGGACAGATCGCGGCCGAGGCGCGGCGGATCTACCTGCAGGCGGGCGTCAGCCATGCGATGCCGCCCGGCAACCTCAGCTACATGGAACCGGCCGAACGGCAGGCGATCGTCGACTGGTTCCACGCCGCGCGCGCCCCGGGCGTGGCGGGCTGACGCCCCCCGCGCGCCGGCCGTGTCGTTTTCCGCCCGCAAGGGTCGCCCTGCCCTGTTTCGCGCCGCGGGGATCGGGCATTGATGGGGCAAAGCCCAGCCGCGGAGTCGCCCCATGAAAACCCATGTCAAGGCCCTGGTCGTCGGTGGCGGCGCGGTGGGCACCGGCATCGCCTATCACCTGGCCCGCGCCGGATGGGACACGCTGCTGGTCGAACGGGATGAACTGACCGCCGGGTCCACCTGGCATGCCGCGGGGCTGCTGCCGCTGTTCAACCTGAACTACGCCACCACCCACATCCACAAATACAGCGTCGACTTCTACAAGGGGCTGGAGGCCGAGACCGGCCTGAACCCCGGCTTCTACGTCGTGGGCAACCTGCGCATGGCCCAGACCGAGGCGCGGATGGACGAATACCGCCTGTATTCCAGCGTGGCCGAAACCGCGGGCGTCTATCACGAATTCCTGACGCCGCGGCAGATCGCCGACCGCTGGCCGCTGGTGCGGACCGAGGATCTGAAGGGCGCTCTGTTCCACCCGCAGGACGGCTACATCAACCCCGCCGACGTGACCCAGGCCATGGCCAAGGGCGCCCGCCAGCTGGGCGCCTCGATCGAACGCCGGGTCCAGGTCGACGGCTATCGCTGGACCGGGTCGGACTGGGTGGTGTCCTGCACCCGCATGGTGGAACAGGGCGGGCGGCTGGTCCCCTCGGACGACCGATTCCACATCGTGGCCGAACATGTGGTCACCGCCACCGGCAACCATGCCCAGCGCACCGCCCGCCTGCTGGGCATCGGCATCCCCGCGATCCCGGTCGAACACCAGTATATCGTGACCGAACCCGACCCCGCCCTGGTCGAGTGGCGCCGGACCAACCCCCAGCACCCGGTGCTGCGCGACGCCGATGCGAAATGGTATGTGCGCGAGGAACGCGGCGGCTGGATCCTGGGCCCCTATGAACGCGGCGCGCCGGCGCGGTTCCTCTATGACGTGCCCGAGACGTTCCGCGCCGACCTCTTCCCGCTGGACCTGGACCGGATCGAGGCGGAATACCTGTCGATGATCCACCGCATCCCCAGCAGCGAACATGTCGGGCTGAAGGACGACTTCAACGGCCCGATCTGCTATACCCCCGACGGCAACCCGCTGGTCGGCCCCGCGCCGGGGCTGCGCAACATGTGGCTGGCCGAGGGCTTCAGCTTTGGCATCACGGCGGCGGGCGGCACCGGCCACTATCTGGCCCAGCTGATGACGGCGGGCGAGGCGGAAATCGACATGTCCGCGCTGGACCCGCGCCGCTATGGCAGCTGGATGACCACCGAATATGCCGCCCGCAAGAACGAGGAATGCTACGAACACGTCTTCATCCTGCACCACCCGGATGAGGAACGCGAAGCCTGCCGCCCGCTGCGCACCGCCCCGGCCTATGACCGCCAGATCGCGCTGGGCGCGCAGATGGGCCAGGTGAACGGCTGGGAACGGCCGAACTACTATGGCCCGCCCGATGCGCCCGGTGGCTTTGACCACGATGGCCGCAGCTTCCGCCGCGGCGCCTGGTGGCCCTTTGCGCGGGCCGAGGCGCATGCAGTGCGCGAAACCTGCGGCATCATCGACGCCAGCGCCTTTGCCAAGCATCGCGTGCGCGGCCCGGGCGCGACCGCGTTCCTGGACCGCTTCACCTGCAACCGCCTGCCCGCGGTGGGGCGGATCAACCTGACCTATGCGCTGACCGATGCCGGCACCGTGCGGTCGGAATACACCATCCTGCGCACGGGGCCGGACGACTACACGCTGATCTCGGCTGGGGCCTGGACGGCCTATGACGCCGACTGGCTGGTGAAATCGGCCGAGGATTTCACCGCGCAGGGCGGGGCATATGTCGACATCCACGACATCACCACGCAATGGGGTGTCTTTGCCCTGGCCGGCCCGAACGCCCGCAAGGTGCTGGCCGAGGTGGTGCGCGACGCCGACCCCGCCACTGTGCTGGGCAACAGGCGCTTCCCCTGGCTGTCGATGCGGCAGATCGAGCTGGGCATGTGCCCGGTGCGCGCGATCCGCGTGGCCTATACGGGCGAACTGGGCTGGGAACTGCACCACCCGGTCGAGATGGGCCGCTATCTGTGGGACCTTCTGATGCAGGCCGGGGCCGGGCACGGGCTGACACCCGTGGGCGCACGGGCGCAGAACTGGCTGCGGCAGGAAAAGAGCTATCGCGCCTTTGGTGCCGAACTGGGCCGCGATGCGACCCCGCTCGAGGGCGGGCTGGACCGCTTTGTCGACCTGACCAAGGACTTCCGCGGCAAGGCCGCGATGCTGGCCACCGGCATCCGGTCGGCCTGCGTCACGCTGCTGATCGACGGGCCCGCCGATGCCGATCCCTGGGGGAAAGAGGCGATCCGCCTGAACGGCGAAAAGGTCGGGCGGCTGACCTCGGGCGGCTGGTCGGTGGCCTTCGGCCGGCAGATCGGCATGGGCTATGTCCGCCCCGATCTGGCTGTTCCCGGCACGGCGCTGCAGGTCCGCATCCTGGGGCAGGACTACCCCGCCACGGTGACCGAGGACAGCCCCTTCGACCCCGCCAACGCCCGCATCCGCGCCGACGGCTGAGGTGAAGCCCGCGAATTTTCGGCGAAAATTCTCGGGTGCCCCCGGCGTTAGCCGCGGCCGAAGTCGGCGGTGGTGATCACGCCGTCGCCGTCGCGGTCCATCAGTTGCAGCCAGCCGGCCGTGCCGGCCAGGAATTCGTCGCGGCTGACCGCGCCGCCGCCGTCCTTGTCGTTGAAGGCGCGTTCCATGCACTGGTCGGCTGCGGCGTAGCCTGCGCCATGGCCCTGGCCCTGCTGATCCTGGGCGCGGGCCTGGTCGAACAGGTCGTATTCCTCGCCGCGCAACGCGCCGTCCTCATCGGCATCGAAGGCGGCAAAGACATCACCGCGGCGCGCCTCGGCCTCGGCCAGGGTGACGCGGCCGTCGCCGTCGGTATCCCAGTTTTCCAGGAAATGCGCGCCGGGGGTGCCCTGCTGGGCCAGCGCGGGCGCCGCTTCCAGGATCAGGGCCAGAACGGTCAGGGTCGTTTTCATCGGTATTGTTCCCTGGGGGGCGCCCCGGGGCGCGGGACTGACCGGGATGACACGTCCGGGCGGCGGGGTTCCGTCGCCCGGCGGGCGTGTCATTCCGTCGCGGCGGTGGCGACCAGTTCGTCCCAGGCGGCCAGCGCGTGGCCGGCATACATCAGCCCCGGCCCGCCCCCCATCTGGATCGCCATGGCCAGCACATCGGCCAGTTCCTCACGCGACCCGCCGGCCTTCATCAGCGCCTCGACGTGAAAGTTGATGCAGGGCTCGCACCGCAGCGCGACCGACATGCCCAGCGCGATGTATTCCTTTTCCTTGACCGACAGGACGCCGGTTTCCTTGACCGTCTTGGACAGGGCGTTGAAGCCGCGCGTGGCCTCGGGCGCGGCCTTGTAGAGCGCGCGCAGCTCGTCGCGCATCTCGTCGATCTTCTCGATATAGGTCATGGATGTCTCCTGTTCGCGGATGGCACGGGGGTGCCATGCGGGGCAGGCGGCGGCCTTGACCTGCGTCAATCCGCGCGGGCGCGGATCATCAGGTTGTTGGCGGGCATCGGCTCGACCGCCAGTTGCAGCCCGGCCAGCCGGTCCAGGACCCAGGCCAGATCCTTGTAGCCCGCGCCCGTGCCCTCGGCCCGCAGGCGGGCGTCAAAGGCGGCGTCGCCCGGGCTGGTGGCCCGGCCATCGCGCAGGAAGGGACCGTAGAGGAACAGCGTGCCCCCGGGCGCCAGGGCGCGCGCGGCCTGATCCAGCACGGCCGCCGCCGCGGCGTCGGGGATCAGGTGCAGCAGGTTCACGATCAGCACCGCATCCCAGGCGGCGGGGCCGGCCCAGCCGGGCAGGGCGGCGTCCAGCACCCGGGGCGGGCGCAGGTTCGGCGCCTGCACCGTGGCCGCCCAGGCGCGGATCGAGGTCAGGTTGTCCGGGTTCAGATCCGTGGGCTGCCAGTCGATCCCCGGCAGGGCGGCGGCAAAGGCCGCGGCATGCTGGCCGGTGCCGGCGGCGAGCTCGATCAGCCGGCCCTGCGGGGGCAGATGCGCCTGCAGCACGGCCAGGATCGGCGCGGCATTGCGTTCGGCCGACGGCGCGACGCGCCGCCCGTCGGGCAGGACCGGCGCCCCGGCATCGGGCGATGCCGGCGTCACCGCAGCCGCCCCGGGGTCAGCTTGGCGATCGTGGCGGCATCCAGCGCGGGGTCGCGCCCCGCCACCAGATCGGCCAGCAGCCGCGCCGCGGCGGGCGCGGTCTGAAAGCCATAGCCACCCTGGCCCGCGCACCAGACAAAGGCCGGGTCGGCCGGATCTGGGCCCAGCACCGGCACCCGGTCGGGGGCAAAGCTGCGCAGGCCCGCCCAGCTGGAGATCAGCCGGGTGACGGGTTCGGTGACCATATCCTCATACCGGGCCAGGCCCTCGGCCAGAACCATGTCGTCGGGCCAGGCGTCGTGCGGCTCGACCGGGTCCTCGTCGGCGGGCGACACGATCAGGGCGCCCGCGTCGGGCTTCATGTACCAGCTTTCGCCGCTGCCAAAGACCATGGGCCAGCGCGCGGGGTCCATGCCCGCGGGGGCGGGGATGCGCGCCATCGACCGGCGCAGCGGGCGGATGCCCAGGGGCGCCACCCCGGCCAGGCCCGCCACCGCATCGGCCCAGGGGCCGGCCGCGTTCACCACCACCCGCGCCGCGACCGGGCCCTGGGCCGATGCGGTGGCGGGCCTGGCCGGGGTGGCGCCCCTGGGCATCCGCCCGCTGCGCCGGTCGATGGCGCGCATCCCCGC
>JACXUX010000457.1 GCA_014763725.1 Rhodobacterales bacterium | reverse complement strand
TTCCCCCGACGCAAAAGCCTGGGGAAAGGTCAGAACATGGGTCACTTCTCAGTGGAAATTTATGCCCCTCCCGGGTCAGATCTCAGTGGCAATCTACAGCGCGGCTTTTGGTTTGATGCGAAACTTTTGACTTCGCACCAGAGCTTTTCCTGTGTGCCCTTTGGCGGGATAACCGAACACACCAGCATTGCTGTCGCTCGCTTAGTTCACGCAGACAGGCACCCTAATCGTATTCATTGGGCCTCCACCTGCGCTCGCTATATGACGAGTTTGCCAGACGGTACGGGTACACTTGCCCTTTTTACGGTTTTTGCTCGTCGGTTGTTCTCGAGGCGGGGGCGCTGAATTGGCTTGGCTATTCGCCGGTTCGCGTGGGGGACAGATACCTTGCCTTTCCATGATTTCGCGATGGCGCCTTCCCTGCTCACCGGCCCAGGCATCGGCCTTGGTTTTCCCTTCAGCCAGAAACCGCCGCTTGTATTCCGCCGTGAGGCGCGCCTTGTCTGCTGCGGGAATAGACGAGGAGGAGCAGCGAGGGATTTCTTCAGCGGATACAGGCAGCGACCAAAGCAAGACTGCCATAGTAGTGGCAGCAATAAAAATACGTAACATGGCAATCTCCCGATCATCTCATGAATTCTCAAACAGACTCTTACGCCGTTGGCCTTCCGATGATGCATAAATCACTTTTGCATCAGGGTAAGGGGACGTCCAACGCCGGGCCCGCTACCTTACGATAGATTCTGCCCGGTTCCGGATTAGCGGACGATAGCGACCCCAAGCCGCAGTCGTGTCGCCTTGCGGTCATAATCGAGCAGATTTTCGCCATAGCCAGCAAAGGCTTGGCCGAAGACATAGACGTTGAGGTTGGTGTCAACGATCTTGTCCAGCGGATAGGAAAGCTCAGCGTCTATTGCGCCCTTGCCCGACGAGAAATTAATGCGGCTGTTGGTAGTCAGTCGCAGCCCGTCGTCACGGCCAAACTCCGCGAACAAGGACGTGTGGCCGCGATAGCGTTTCACATCCGGATTGTCTTCAAGGTCACCGACATAGAAGGAGTAGCGCGGGCCCAGCGACAGCTTGTAGTCTCCGATCGGTATCGTCGCCACAGGCTGGACATAGAGGGTGTTGAGGCTGCGCGACGCCAACCCATCGCGGCCGTTGGACTCATGGCGCAGCCCCGCCTGTCCGCCGAACGCCAATGTGCCCTTCGATACGGCCGGTAGCAGGTAGAAAAGTTCGGGCATGAAATCGATGTTACGGAAGGGCGAAGAATCCCCGCCCAGATCCCAGAACAGGCGCTGGGTATAGGGCCCAGTCGGCCCGAAGCTGCGATTTTGGCCATGTTGAAGAACAAAGATTGAACATGGCGATCTACCAGGCTCGCTCTTGTCCTCCAATCTCGTAAAC
>JACXUX010000456.1 GCA_014763725.1 Rhodobacterales bacterium | reverse complement strand
CCAGCCCTTCCGAACCGCCATCCCGTCCCGATCCAGCGTCCCCGCCGTCTCGGTGAGGGGCTATTTACGGATCACTGCACAAACCCGCAAGAGGAAAAATCGCGCTTCATGACGATTTCTTGTCAGGCCCAATGTTTGTTGGGGTTTTTACGTAGGCCGCCCATCAGACAGGCGGCCGGCAAAGCGGGTTATCCACAGGCTGAGGGGCCAAGTTGTTGATAACAGGCCGACTCGGGCGGGAATCAGGTCGACTCGGCCGCCCCCGGGACCATGGCGCAGAGAATCTCGAACAGAATCGACACCCCCAGGAAGGCCGTCTGGCCCGAGGTATCGAACGGGGGCGAAACCTCGACCAGGTCCGCCCCGACGATGTTGACCCCCGCCAGCAGCCGCGCCACCCACAGCGCCTGCCAGCTGGTGGGCCCGCCCACCTCGGGCGTCCCGGTCCCGGGGGCAAAGGCCGGGTCAACGAAGTCGATGTCATAGCTGACATAGGTGGGCGCAGACCCCGCGATGGCGCGGGCCTCGGCCATCACGTCCTCGGGGCCGCGGGCGTGGAACTCCTCGATCGGGATCACCCTGATGCCGACCGCCCGGGCAAAGTCGCGATCCTCGCTGTCATATGCCGTGCCGCGGATGCCGATCTGGCAGACCCGCGCGGGGTCCAGCAGCCCCTCTTCCACCGCGCGGCGGAACGGCGTGCCGTGGGTATACATCGTGCCGCCGAAGTAGCTGTGGAACAGGTCGGTGTGGCTGTCGAAGTGGATCATGCCCAACGGCCCGTCCTGAGCCAGCGCCCGCAGCACCGGCAGGCTGCACAGATGATCGCCCCCCGCCGTCAACGGCCGGATGCCCGCCGCCCGGACATCGCGGTAGAACACCTCTATCCGGCGCATGGTGTCGGCCAGATCGGCCGGATTCGGCCCCACATCGCCCAGATCGGCGCAGCGCAACGCCTCGAACGGGCGCACCCCGGTGATGCCGTTCTGCGCCCGAATCATGGTCGAGGCATCGCGCAACTGACGCGGTCCATGGCGCGGTCCCGGGCGGTTCGTCGTGCCGCCATCCCAGGGCAGGCCGATCAGACCCACCTGAACCTCGGCCCAGCGCGGATGCGCGGGCGTCACATGCGCCAGCCGCATGAAGGTGGGCACACCCGCATAGCGCGGCAGATCGAACCCCGAAACCGGGTGAAAGAAGTCGTCGGTCATCGCATGTCCTTTCGTCGGGTCCAGCCAAGCACCGATGGGCACCGCTGTCACGCATCGGCGCGACCTGCGGATGTCGGGCTTGACCTGATGGCGGCCATGCGCCTTGATCCGCGGCATCGGCGCGCGCCCGAGGCGGGCGCCCATCCCTTTGTCCGGAGCCGCCATGACCGATCCCGCCCGCCTCGGGCGCGCGCCGATGC
>JACXUX010000455.1 GCA_014763725.1 Rhodobacterales bacterium | reverse complement strand
ATCCATAGCGCATCGGCAAAACAAGGGCCAGAACTTTCACGCGCGCGCCCCGGCCGCGCGCGTGAAAGTTCTGGCCCTTGTTTTGCCGATGCGCTATGGATGGTTTAACGTTGAACTATCCACCAGCGATCGGAGGCTGCGCCATGGCCCGAGCGAAATCGGCCGACACTCCCAATGTCTCGAAGGACGAACTGCTGCGGTTCTACCGCGAGATGCTGCTGATCCGGCGGTTCGAGGAAAAGGCCGGCCAGCTTTACGGCATGGGCCTGATCGGCGGCTTCTGCCATCTCTACATCGGGCAGGAGGCGGTGGTCGTCGGGCTCGAATCCGTCGCGAAAGAGGGCGACAAGCGCGTCACCAGCTACCGCGACCACGGCCACATGCTGGCCTGCGGGATGGATGCCAAGGGCGTGATGGCCGAACTGACCGGGCGCATCGGCGGCTATTCCAAGGGCAAGGGCGGCTCGATGCACATGTTTTCCAGGGAACGCCACTTCTACGGCGGCCATGGGATCGTCGGCGCGCAGCTGCCGCTGGGCGCGGGCCTGGCCTTTGCCGACAAGTATCTGGGCAACGACAACGTCACCTTCACCTATTTCGGCGACGGCGCGGCCAACCAGGGCCAGGTCTATGAGACCTACAACATGGCCGAACTCTGGGACCTGCCGGTGATCTTCGTGATCGAGAACAACCAGTATGCCATGGGCACCAGCGTCAAGCGGTCGACCAAGTCGACCACGCTGTTCGGCCGCGGCCTGGCCTATGGCATCCCGGGCGAACAGGTCGACGGGATGGACGTGCTGGCCGTCAAGGCCGCGGGGGAAAAGGCCGTGGCGCACTGCCGCGCCGGCAAGGGCCCCTACATCCTGGAAATGATGACCTACCGCTATCGCGGCCATTCGATGTCCGACCCGGCGAAATACCGCACGCGCGAGGAAGTGCAGAAGATGCGCGACGAACGCGACGCCATCGAACATGTCCGCGACGTGCTGGTGACCGGCGGACACGCCACGGACGACGACCTGAAGGCGATCGACCGCGACATCAAGGCCATCGTCAACGAGGCCGCCGAATTCGGCAAGGACAGCCCCGAACCGCCGCTGTCCGAGCTGTGGACCGACATCACCGCCTGAGGAGAGCGAACACCATGGCAACCCAGGTTCTGATGCCCGCCCTGTCGCCCACGATGGAGGAAGGCACGCTGGCCAAATGGCTGGTGGCCGAGGGCGACACCGTCAAGGCCGGCCAGATCATCGCCGAGATCGAGACCGACAAGGCCACGATGGAATTCGAGGCGGTCGACGAAGGCATCGTCGGCAAGCTGCTGATCCCCGCCGGCACCGCCGGGGTGCGGGTGAACACCCCCATCGCGCTGATGGTCGAAGAGGGCGAAACGGCCGCGGCACCCACGGCC
>JACXUX010000129.1 GCA_014763725.1 Rhodobacterales bacterium | reverse complement strand
GGCCAGCGCCAGGGGCAGGTGCCTCATTCCGTCACCGTCACCCGGCCGGTTTCGGATCGGGCGCGGAAGGCGGGGCGATACATGTCCTCGACACTGGCGGCGGGGTGGCGGAAGGTGCCGGGGCTGACCGCGCGCATCACATAGGCCAGGCGGAAGGGCGTGCCGTCCATCCGGTCCAGCGCCGCCAGGAACCGGTCCTGGCGGAATTCGGCATGGGTCACCTCGGTCTCGACCGACAGGAAGTCGAGTGCCGCGACATCGCCCGACCGCATCAGGTTGGGGTTGTCGATCTCGAACCCCGCGGGCAGCGGGTCGGTGACCATGAGCCGGGCCTCGCCCTCGGCAAAGGGCGTCACCTCGATCACCGCGACCAGCCGCGTGCCCTGCGCCACCGGCTGGTCCAGCGCGACGGGCTGGCCGTCCAGCGTCAGATAGCTGCGGGTGATGGCATAGCCGTTGCCGCCCGGGGGTTCGTCGGCCTCGGGCACGCCAAAGGCGGTGACGGTGATCTGCTGCGGCCGGGGCCCGGCGTTGGCCACCGCGATCGGGGTGATCGCGTCGCCTTCCAGCACGCGGACCAGCGGCCCCTGGGCGGGGGCGCCGTCCAGGGTGACGCCCCCGATCCCCGGCGCATCGACCAGCGCGCGGGTGGCCAGCAGGGACCAGACGGCCTCTTGCGTCGACAGGCCGCCGACGGGGGCCGCGATGCGGGGGATCAGCGCCTGGGCCGGCACCACGGACGACCCCGCCTCGGCCGCCAGGGCCAGCACGCCCGCGGCATCGCGCCGGGCGCTGCCATAGTCGGCGCGAAAGAGCTGGGCGCCATCGGGCGGCAGGCTGTCCAGCGCCCGCAGCGCGCGGGCGAACATCGCATCCGCGCGCGGCTGATCGCCATAGGCCGCCAGTGCCGCCCCCAGCTGCGCCATGGCCAGCGGCGTGGCCAGCGCGTCGGCCTTGACATCGGCGTAATAGCGCAGGTCGCCGATGGCGGCCGCGCCCTCGCGCGCCAGCACCATCAGCGCATAGGCCAGCGCCTCGCCCCCGCGGTCGAAGTCGGGGGCGTAGTTCACCTGGTTGCGCAGGTTGTCCAGCGCGGCGCGCAGGGCGCGGTCGGGCACGGCCACCCCCTGCGCCCGGGCGCGCGACAGGAAGTCGGTCACATAGGCATCCAGCCAGGGATCGCCCGACCCCGGCCCCCACAGGCCAAAGCCGCCCTCGGCCGACTGGTTCTGCAGCACGGCGGCCACCGCCTGGTCGATCCGCGTGCGGATGTCGGGGGCAAAGGGGCGGTCCAGCAGCCGCGCCATCTGCTCGAAATACAGCAGCGGCAGCGCGGCCGAGGTCACCTGTTCCGCGCAGCCCCAGGGATAGCGGTCCAGCGCCGCCAGCAGCCCCGGCGCATCCAGCTGCGCCACCGGCCCGATGGCCAGCGTGGCCAGCGCCGTGCCCGGCACCAGCCCGGCAAAGGCATCGGCGCCAAAGGCAAAGGTTGCGCCCGGCGCCAGGTCGAACCGCGTGGTGCGCGCGATTTCGGGGTCACCCGTCTGCACCGGCAGGGCCAGGTCGCGCGTCAGCACGCGCCCGTCGGGGGTGGACAGGCGCACCTGCACCGACCCCAGCCCCGGACCGCCCGCCGTGACCGGGATCGTGACCACCGCCCGCCCGCCCGGCGCCAGATCCAGGCCCGAGGGCACCGGCCCCAGCAGCAGCCCCGTGGCGGTGACATCCAGCCCCATCCGGCCCGCGGGGCCAGTGGCATGAACCACCTCCAGCAGCAGGCGGCTTTCGTCTCCCGGGGCCAGGAACCGCGGCAGGCTGGCCGTCACCACCACCGGGTCGCGCACCAGCACATCGGCCGAGGCCTGCCCCACCGCCTTGCCCGACCAGGCCACCGCCATCAGCCGCACCGTTCCGTTGAAGGCGGGCAGGTCCAGGCTGGTGCGGGCGTAGCCATCGGCGCCCACGGTCAGCGGGCCGCTGAACCAGGCCAGCAGCTGTTCCGTCGGCGGGGGCGCCTGCAGCCGCGCCTGGGCGCCGGCATCGCCGCCCGACCGGACCGTGCCCTGCGCCCCGGTCTGCCCGTCGATCAGCCGGCCATAGAGATCGCGCAGCGCCACCCCCAGCTTGCGCTGGCCGAAATAGTGGGCCGAGGGGTCGGGCGCGGCAAAGCCCGTCAGGTTCAGGATGCCCAGATCCACCGCAGCCAGCGTGACCAGCGCGGTGTCGCCGGGGGCCACGCCGTCCACCCGCACCGCCACCGGCAGCGGGCCGCGCGGATCGGCGGCCGCGGGGGCCTGCACCGCAACCCCCAGCCGCCGCGCGCCGGGGTCCACCGCGGCATGGGCCAGACCCAGCGCCCGGGCGGGCACGTGGCCTGCAGCCTCGGCCAGCGGGCGGATCACCTGGGCCGTGACATAGACGCCCGCGCCCCAGTCGTCGGTCACCGGCAGGTCGATCACGTTTTCGCCCGCGCTCACCGGCACCGCCTGCATCGCCACCACGCGGTTGGACAGGACAGACACCACCGCCACCCCCGCCGCCTGGGGCACCAGGCGCAGCCGCGCCACCTCGCCCGCGCGATAGGCGGGCCGGTCCAGCGACAGCTCCAGCAGGTCGGGCGTCTGCGCGGCATCGGCGGGCGCATACCACCCCGCGCCAAAGGTGACCGAGGCCGCGGCGCGCCCGTCCGCCTGTTCCACCAGCAGCTCATATTCGCCCCAGCCCACGGGCAGGTTCAGCGCGGCGGGTGCGGCGGTCAGGTCGACCGCGCCCTCGGCCACGCGGCTGCGGGTGGTCACGGGTTCCCAGTTCCAGTTGCCGTATTGCTGATACCACTGATAGCGGGTTTCCAGCCGGGTCAGCGTCCAGCGCACGGCCATCGGCACCGCGTCCCCCGCCGGCCCCACGGCCACGATCTGGAACGGCGCCTCGGTCCCCTCGGGCACGGCGCCGTCGAACAGGGTCTTGATCCCGATCACCGGGGCCGAGGGCGCCAGCAGCCGCGTCACCGTGCGTTCGACCGGGCGGCCCGACCCCTCGGCCAGACGCAGGGTGACGCGCGCCTGCAGCGGGCGCAGCGGGTCGGCCACATCGGGCAGGGGCAGCGCCACCACGGCGCGGCCCGCCGCATCGGTGCGCTGACCGGGGGGCAGGGGTTCCATCCGCGCGGCAAAGGGATCGTCGTGCCGGCCAAAGCGGAAGCCGGCAAAGCCCGGCAGGTCGGTCGCGGCCGACAGCAGCGTCTCGCCCTCGATCGCCAGGTCGGCGCCGGGGGCCCCGAACAGATAGCGCGCCTCGACCGTCAGGTCGGGCAGGTCGCCCAGGCGGATCGGCGCCTCGGGCAGGGTCAGGGCAAAGCCGATGCGTTCGGGCAGGAAATCCTCGACCAGAAAGGTCGCGGCGGCCAGGGCGGGGCCGTCGGCCTCGGCCCGGATCTCGGCCCGCCACAGGCCGCGGGGGGCGGTCGCGGCCACGGGCAGGGCATGCGTGTGGCCGCCCTGGCCCGCGGGCTGCATCACCGCGCGGCTGTGTTCCACCCCGTCGGGCCGTTTGACCACCACCGTCAGCGGCAGCCCGTCGACGGCGGCCGCCTGGCCATCCCGCGCCAGCGCCAGCAGATGCACGGTTTCGCCCGCGCGATAGGCGCCGCGGTCGGCGGTGACGAAGACATCCACCGGCGGCGCAGGTTCGCGGCCCGCCACGCCGCGGTCGGACAGGTCGAATTCCGGGTCAGTCAGCGACAGGAAGGACAGGTCGTCCTGACCCTGCCGTGCCACCACCAGCGCGGGCGCCTGCCCGCCGGTGCCGCGCGTCAGCCCCGCGGCGAACCGCGCCACGCCCTGATCGTCGGTCATGGCCGTGCCCAGCACCGCATTGCCGCGCGAGATCAGCTCGACCGTTACCCCCGGGCGCGCCGCGGCATCGGTCAGGCCCCGCACCGCGACCGTCAGCCCGTCCGTCCCCGACCAGCTGGCCAGCCCCAGGTCGGACAGCACGAACCACTGCCAGGCGGGCGGCACGTCCCAGGGCTGCTTTCCCTGGGGCAGCGCGCGCAGCGCATAGATGCCCGCGGGCAGGCCGGCGATGGCGTCGTCCATCGGCAGGCGGGTGGTCACGTCGCGGTTCAGCTCGACCCCCACCTCGGCCGTGCCCTGCCAGACCTGGGCGCCCACATTGGCGGCAAAGCTGCCCTCCTGCCATTCGGCGATGGGCGCGCGCAGATAGTCGTTCTGGATCGCCCGCAGCAGGTTGCGGTCGTCCACGCGATAGAGCGTCAGGTCCAGCACCGGGGCGTTCACCGCCTCGATGGGCACGGCGGCGCCGGGCAGGCGCGGCAGCACATAGGTCCGCCCGGGGAAGCGCGCCGCGGGCGTGCGGTCGCGGACATAGAGCGTGACGGGCACCGATTTCGCCAGCACCTGGCCATCGGCGGCGGGCAGCCCTTCGCGGAAAGTGACGCTGACGCGCTGGCCGTGGCGGACGCCCTCGACGCACAGCTGCCGCCGGCCGCCCGGCACCACGGTCAGACCCGGTTCGGGCAGCTGGACATAGGGGGTGTAGTCCAGCCCCTTGTCCACCAGATCCTCGGTGAACTGGGCGCACAGACGGGGGCGGGCGCTGTCGAACTGCACCTCGGTCGTCTCGATCCGGAAGCCGTATGTCGCGATGGCCGCGTCAAGGGCGGCGGCGGTGTCGTCGCGCGGCTGCAGCGCCTGTGCCAGCCGCAGCGCCGCCACCATGTCGCGCCCGCGGCCCAGCACCTCGAGCACCGGGGCCAGCTGCGCCAGGATCGTGTGGCGCAGCGCGGGGTCGGGGCTGCGCAGATAGCCGTTCACCCCGGCCGACAGCGCCCGTTCCGTCAGCGGGCCGGGGCGCGGCCCCTGCGCCTGCGCGGCCAGGAACAGCCGGCGGGCATAGTCCGCCCAGTCGGCCGGCGCATCGGTCAGGTTGAGCGCGGCCCCGGTGAAATCGGCCGCCGCCTGCCAGTTGCCCGCCAATTCCTCACGCGCGGCGGCGGCGCGGTGGTCGGCCGCGGTCCAGGGGCCGGTCACATGGCTGTCGGCCAGCCGCCCCGCCTGATCGCGCGCCGCGGCCAGATCGCGCGGCGACAGGAAGGCCAGCTCGTCCCGCCGCTGGGGCGCCTGGGCCAGCGCCGCCGGATCGGCCTGCCGCACCAGGCCCGAGATCGCGCCCGCATAGCCCGCCGCCAGCCCCGGCGCCGCCTTGGGAAAGCAGCTGCCGTTGCGGGTGTTGAAGGTGAAGGCCGTGCAGGCCGGTTGCGCAAGGCAGGCGCGTTCGCAGGCCTCCAGCGTGGTGTCGAACAGCTGCGCGATGTCGCCGCCCGGCAGGTCGGTGTCGGTGGACAGCACCAGCCGCCGTTCGGGGATCAGATCCTGCGCCGCCGCAAGGCTGCCCCACATCAGAACCAGCCCGACCCAAGCCCAGACGCGCATCGCAAACCCCCCCACCCAATGCGGTCAGCCTAGCACGGGCGCCCCCCGGTCGGGCAAGCCGGTCGGCATTAAGCCCGTCTTCATCAAGTTGCGCGACGACTCGGTCCCGACTGGCAGAAGGCCGGCGGGGAAGGGCGGGCATGAATCTGGCGGAACGTCTGGCAAAGGAACGGCGCGCGCGGCTGGCGGCGGAACGCCTGCTGGAACAGAAAAGCCGCGAACTGTTCGCCGCGAACGAAAAGCTGGCCCTGCATGCCCGGTCGCTGGCCGACCAGATCGTCGAACAGCGCCAGGCCGCCCATTCCGCCCGGTCCGAGGCCGAGGCGCTGAAGGGTCAGAACACCCGCTTCCTGTCGGATCTGGAACGCGCCCACACGCTGGCGGTGATGGCAGAACGCCGGCTGTGGGATTCGATCAACACGATCCGCGACGGCTTTGCCGTGTTCGATTCGCAGGGCCGCATGGTGGCCGCGAACCGCGCCTATCTGTCGGTGTTCGTGGGCCACGACATCGGCCCCGGCAGCACCTATGAAACGATCCTGCGGCTGGTGGCCGATACCGGCATGGTCGACATCGGCGACCGCAGCACCGACCGCTGGGTCGCCGACATGCTGGCGCGCTGGGACGGCGACCCGATCGAACCCCTGGTCGTCAAGTTTGCCAACGGCACCTGGGTGCGCCTGGTCGACCGCCGCGCCCGCGATGGCGACATGGTCAGCCTGGCGCTGAACATCACCGATCAGATGCGCATCTGGGCCGCGATCGAGGCGATCCCCGATGGCTTCGTGCTCTTCGACAGGGAGGAACGGCTCTTGGCCTGCAACCAGAACTACCGCAACCTGTACCCCGAAAGCGCGCCCGCCCTGGTGCCCGGCGCCACGTTCGAGGAGATCGTCCGCTACAGCCTGGCCCGCGGCCGGTATGTCGAGGCCGTGGGCCGCGAAGAGGACTGGCTGGCCGAACGCCTGCGCCGCTTTCGCGAACCGCAGGGCGCCACCGAACAGCAGCTGGCCGGCGGCCGCTGGGTGCGGGTGATCGACCAGCCCACCCCCGACGGCGGCCGCGTGGGCCTGCGGGTGGACATCACCGCGTTCAAGGAACAGCAGGCCGCGCTCGAGGCCGCCCGCCTGGCCGCCGAGGCCGCCAGCCGCGCGAAATCCGCCTTCCTCGCCAACATGAGCCATGAGATCCGCACCCCCATGAACGGGGTCGTCGGCATGGCCGAGCTGCTCTGCGACACCCGCCTGACCGAGGAACAGCGCCTGTTCGCGGAAACCATCCGTTCGTCGGGCGAGGCGCTGCTGACCATCATCAACGACATCCTGGACTTCTCCAAGATCGAGGCCGACCGGCTGGAGCTGCATCCCGAACCCTTCGACCTGGAACGCACGATCCATGAGGTGGCGATGCTGCTGCAGCCGCGCGCCCGGGCCAAGGGGCTGGACCTGATGATCGACTTCGACATGTTCCTGCCCACCCGCTATGTGGGCGACCCCGGCCGCATCCGCCAGGTGCTGACCAACCTGATGGGCAATGCGGTCAAGTTCACCGAGGCCGGGCATGTCCTGGTCCGCGTGGTGGGGATCGAGGGCGACGACGGCCAGCGGCAGCTGCATGTCACGGTCGAGGATACCGGGATCGGCATCTCCGCCGACCAGATCGAGCACATCTTCGGCGAATTCAACCAGGTCGAGGCCGAGGCCAGCCGCAAGTACGAAGGCACGGGCCTGGGCCTGGCCATCACCCGCCGCCTGGTCGAACGGATGCAGGGCCGCATCTGGGTCGACAGCGAGCCGGGGCGCGGGTCCTGCTTCGGCTTCTGCCTGTCGCTGCCGGTGGCCGAGGCGGCCGACGACATGCCGCGCAGCCCGATCCGCCTGCGCCACGCGCTGGTGGTCGACGACCAGTTCATCAACCGCACCATCCTGGAACGCCAGCTGACGACCTTTGGCCTGACGGTGACGGTCTGCCGCTCGGCGGCCGAGGCGCTGGCGGCCGTCGAGGGCGGGCTCGACCCCGACGTGCTGATCACCGATCACGAGATGCCGGACATGGACGGGCTGACGCTGGTCGCACGGCTGCGGGCGCTGGGCCACGGGGTGCCCGCGGTGCTGCTGTCGTCCAACCCCGCCCGCGCGCGTGGCCACGAAGGCGCGGGCCTGCTGGACGCGATCCTGCAGAAGCCGCTGCTGCGATCCGACCTCTATCGCCGGCTGGTGGCGCTGGCCGAGCCGGACCC
>JACXUX010000128.1 GCA_014763725.1 Rhodobacterales bacterium | reverse complement strand
ATGAACCTTGTTGCATCGTTCGTTGCGGTCAGCGTGACCGAATAGCTGTTGTCGATGAAGGCCGCAGCCCAGGTCAGGGCAGTATCCGTCGCCTGCACGCCACTGTTCGAGCGGGTGCAGATTTGCGTGCCGTCCATGAACCGCGTGTAGCGCCCGTTCGCGCTCGCGCCTTTCTCGATGATCGCACCGGCGATCACGCCGTCGTACAGCAGGCAGGTGCCGACCAGCGCCTGCGGGGCGATCTGCCGCCATGCGCCCCAGCCCCCGCCCGATGTATGGATCCGTTCCCACCAGCCGTGGGTTTCGTTGTAGACGCGCCGCATGACTTGCCGGCACTCGGTGGTGTTGAATCTGTCGACGAACAGATAGGCCCAAATTCCGGCCGGAACCCCTGCGGGCCAGGTTCCCGACGCGGTCGTGGCGTTGACCCGGTAGATGCCGCTGGGCAACGTCGTATCGTCCAGGTCCGTCGGCAAGGGCGGACCCCCCACAACCCCCAACCCGAAGTCGCCCACCTTCATCAGCCGCCCCGCGGTGGTGTCCAGCTGGCTCTGGGTGACGGCCGTCCCGGTCAGCAGGCCGGTCAGCTGGGCGCCCGTCTCCGTCAGCAGCAGCCGCACTGCGCCGCCCGTGGTGAAAGCCAGCTGATCTCCACCCGGTTGATAGAGGCCGGTATTCGTGTCGCCCGGGAAGGCAAGCCCAGGGAGGGCGACAGTCCCGCCCGGGATGATCGTCTGTCCGACCTGCCCACCGAACGAGAGCGTCACCCAGCCCGTCGCAGTGGCACAGAGCAGCGCGGCCCGGCCGGCGGCCAGGGCGACCGTGGCCGCGCCGTCGACCAGATCACCCCCGGAAGGCGTGACCGTGATCGTGCCCGTGCCGAGGTTCGCGACGGCAACGGTCCAGCCCGCGCCCGCCACCGCGACCGTCGGCAGCGTCAGCGCCCAGGTCCCGGTGCAGGTGAACAGGCGACCGCGATCCGTCGTGGTCAGGGTGGTGGCCGTGGTGCGCGCGACGGCCGAGGCCATCAGCGCCCCCAGCTGGCCCAGAGCCGTCGCAGCCGTGCCGTCCACGCCAAGCAGGCCGGCCAGAAAGTCGCGCTGGGCATTCAGTGCGGTCTTGAACTGCCCCTCGGTCGCGGTGGGGCTGGTAAAGTCGGCGGCGGACGGTAGGGCGGTCATGCGGCGCTCCACATCGGGTTGGTGTCCAGCGTCCACATGGGCGTCTGGTCGGTGTTCCAGAAATCGGGGATCAGCGCGCCCAGCGTGCGGGCAATCCACGGCCCCGCAGCCAGGCCCACGCCGCGCACCCGGATCATGGTGCGTGCGGAATACAGCAGCCCCAGCGCGATCGAGGTCTGGGTGATGTCGGCGATCGGCGTCCAGCTGATCGCCGGGGCCGAAGGATCGTCGCCCTCCGCCATCTCGACCTGATAGAGCGCGGCGCCCGGGGCCGGGGCCCAGGAGAACAGGGCGCGGGTCGCATCCCCGGGCAGCTTTCGCGCGATCAGGTTGCCGACCACCGGCTGCACCGGGGTGGCTGCCAGGGACGAATAGCTGACCGGCGGGGCGGTCGCCCCGGCGTCGGCAGTGTGCACCGAGGGATCCTCGATCACCGCCTCGATCTCGACCTCGTAGAGACCGCGCGGGCGGACCGAGGTGACACGCGCCAGCGCCGACCAGGTGTCGGCTGTGCCGAACATCACATGAGTGCGTTCGCGCGCGGCGCCGGTATCGGGCGTGATGCCGGAACCCTCGGTGAAGACGACCTGCCGGTCGGTCGGGCCTGGCACCACGGGCCAGGGGCCACTGGCAGCGCCATCGCGGCGGCGCAGCGAGACGACGTGATCGCCGGTCCCCCACAGCGGCGGGTCGGCCAGGGTCAGCGTGGCCGTGGCGGCGGACCAGCCCACCGCCTCGGAGGTCTGTCCCCAGCCCGGCATGTCGTGGGCGATGCTGATCAGATCGCCCAGGGCGGGGATGAACCCCTCCATCTCTGTGGCGAACTTGACGATCTGGCGGCGATAGCGGCTGGCCGCGGCGTGATACAGCCCCTCGCGCAGGGCGTGGTTGCGCCCCGTTGCCCCGAACAGCGTCAGCTTTGCCGGGCGGGTGGCGGTGCTGCCCTCCAGCGCGGCGCGGACGGTCCGCGGCGCCCAGGTCGTGGAGTCGAGGTAGGACACCTCGACCGCGTTGGCGTCGTCTTGCGTCGGGATCAGGAAGTCGAGCACGAAGCTGCCCCGGACGATGTTGCGCATGCTGAAGGCACAGACCGGGACATTGGCGGGTCCGTCGCGCACCACCCGCAGCCGTCCCCCCTGCATGAAACATCTGGCCCGCCCGGTCAGGGCGATGCGGGTCACCGCGTCCCACCACGTGCCCGACGTGTCGAACCGGCCGTCGAACAGGTCACCGCGTCCGGTCCAGAGGGTGTCGAGCGTCCGAAGCGTTTCCAGGTCGATCCGGCTGTCGGCCAGGCCCGCGCCGTAGTCGGCATTGCGCGCCGCATCGGCGATCGCCAAGGCGATCGACCGGGTCGGCTGCGGCGCGGTCCAGGCGGTGCCGGTCCAGACCGGCAGCTTGCGGGTGGCCAGGACGCCCACCTTGCGGCTGGCCTGCAGCGACAAGTTGTTGGTCGCGCGCATCCGCATCGCGATCAGCGTGACCGGGCCCCAGTCCTGCGCCTCGGCCAGATAGGCGCGCAAGCCGGCCCAGACGATCTGGTGGCCCGCGGCGCTGTCCTCGATACGGGCATCGGTCCGCCAGGCGCGCACCGCATACCGGCCCGGGGTGGCCAGCGTGTAGCTGTAGCTGAGCCGGATCGGCGTCGCCGAGCGGTCTGTCAGCGCGTGATCGCCCAAAGTGATCCAACCGCCGATAGGGTTGCCCACATCGTCAACCCGCCGGGCCTCGACGTGCCAGGACAGGGTCAGGTCCTTGGGGTTCCCGGAGGCGTTCGTCTTGAACAGGCCCAGCGGCAGGACGATGTCGACCGCCAGCCGATGCGCGATCGTGCCCGGAGCCGTGGCGATGAACCCGGTGTCCCCACCCATCACGGCGCGAACGATGACATCGCCCGATCCCGGCGTGGTGCCGCTGCGCAGCACGGTATAGGTGTCGGCGTCGATCACGCCCGAAACGGCATAGGTGCCCGAGGTCTGTCCGCCGGTGAAGGTCAGGTGCAGGATCTGGCCCAGCGCACGGGCGTGACCTGGTTCGGTGATGGTGATGGTGGTGCTGGCGCCTGCGATCCAGGTCCCCTCGGCCTCGCCCAGCAGTTCCTGGCCCGAGACCTCGAGGCTCGAGATCACCTGCGTCGGAAACAGCGTGACCTGTCCGCCGGGCGGGATGATCTCGGTCTCGATCTCGGTGAAGGCCGAGATCGGGGTATCTTCGATCCGCATCTCCTCGATGTCGTAATCGCCGCAGCCGAGGCAGAGGATCTGGTAGAGATACTGCTCGTTGCCGGCGTATTCCGTATAGGGCTGGGCCGCAAAGTCGGGATAGGCCAGCAGCCGACCGTATTGCACGGGGATGGCCTGTTCCAGCCGCGCGGTATTTCCTTGGGCGCCCAGCGTGTAGGTGGGTGATGGTGTCGGTCCCTTGCCGGGCTGCGGCACAGGCATCAGCGCATTGACCAGGGCCGTCCCGGCCAGGGTCAGCCCGGCGACCGTGGCGGTCCCCAACAGGCCCGCGCCGCCCGCCCCTGTCATCGCCGCGATCCCGGCGGCGCTGGCGCCATAGCCCAGCAGCCCCGCCGCGGCACAGGGCGCGAAGGCCATGACAGACAGCGCCAGCAGCGTCCGCAAGGGGTTCGACCCGCCCCCGCCGCCCATCGGCAGGCGCGCGATCACCAGCCGGTCGCCGTCACGCAGCCGCCGCCGCCACGCCTGGCGCAGCACGGGCCGGCCGTTCAGGATGGCAATGGCCGGCCGATGGCGGATGTGCCGGGCCATCAGCGAGCCGATCCGGCGGGGGCGGCGCAGAACCGTCACCCGGCGCTCGGCCGGGGCGAAGGGGTTCTCGACGGTCAGGATCAGCGCGCGCATGCAGCCCACCGATAACTCGCCACCAGCCGGTAGCCGATTTCGCGCAGCCGGTCGGGCGCCGTGACGATCACCCCCGCACGTTCGACGCTGTGCAGGATCGCCGGTCCTTCCGGCAACAGGATCCAGCTCCCCACATGGCAGGGTCGCTGGCCGCGCGCCATCAGCGCCGCATCGCCCTCGGCCAGGCGCGTGACGGGCCGCCAGACCGCCGGGTCGATCTGCCCCAGGGCCTGGCGTATGGCGCGCGGGTCGGCGGGGTCCACGGCCACTGGATCGACCTGCCATCCCCAGCGGTCGCGCCAGACACTTGCGGCGAAGTGCCAGCAGTCGGTTTCACCGGCGACCCAGGGTGTGCCGACATGGCGGGTGGACCAGTGCATCATGCGACCAGCCCCGGGAAGCGTTCGAGCGAATAGTCCAGGAACGGAAACAGTCGGTTGCGCAGGTCCGGAAATCCCGCAACCGCACGGATGCGGTGGGCGTCGGCGCTGACCGAAATCAGCGTAAGGATCAGCGGCGGGTCGGTGTCGGGCCCTTCGTCGGCGGTGTCGGACAGATAGGGGCGATAGATCACCTCGATCGGCCCGCCCGCCCGCACGGCGGCCCCGAGGGCGCCCACGATCTCGCGCGAGACGTTGTCGATCTTGATCGTGCACTGCGGCAGCGCAGCCGAGGTCTGGTCAGGGGGCACCACGTCGAAGGCATAGGGGACAAAGGTCACGATCTGCCCGGCATCCCGCGCGGCACCGGCCTCGATCCGGGCGTCCAGCGGCTCGAAGTCGCGCACTACCCGGATCGGGCTGGTGAAGGCGGGATGCCAGAACTCCAGCGTGTGGTGGATGACCGTGCCGGTGGGCGCGCTGGCATAGGCCTCGCGGATGGCATCGGAGAGCGAGGGATCAGGCATGCCGCACCTCCAGCGGGGCGCTGACCTGCCAGTTGAACCCCTGCAGCATCGTGGCCGTGAAGGGGCCGGTAAAGCGGGCTTCAACCCAGCTTGCACCGCCGCCGAAGGCCAGCGGCATCAGGAACCACCCGGAGCCCCCGGCCGCGCCGATCGCCCGGCCCGCAGCATCCGACGGCAGGTAAAGGTCGTAGCCAGTGGCCATTCGCGCCTGCACCTCGCAGATGTCGATCCCCGAAGTCCCGTCGCCGGTGTAGGAGTTCGAGGGCTGATCGTCGATCAGTCCCAACAGGACCTGGCTTTCGGGGGTGGCGGGGGGCAGGGCGACGGTGATCTCGATGCGCCACCAGCCGTCGCCCCGGTCGATGCTGCGGGCCGAGGCGACGCCGCTGATGCGGGTGATCACACCGGAGTCGAGGTGCATGTCGGCATGACCCCGCAAGACGCCCGCGGCATCGGTCACGCCCAGCCGCATCTCGTGCCGACCGGCGGCGCGGCAGGTGGCGCGCGCCAGCAGCGTGGCACCGCCTACCACCCCGGGATCGAGCCTGCGGGTCACCGTGTGGACCCCGGTGCCGGTCGTCTCGATCAGGCGATCGGCCAGCGTGTCGGCCGGGCCTGTGACGCTGTCCGCGGTCAGAGTGGCCCGCGTCAGCACCCAGCCTGACAGATCGTCGCTGGCACCTGCCAGGCTGACGACACGATCGCCGAACCAGGCGCGGAAGGCGGCCATCTCGGCATCGGTCAAGCGCACCTGCATCTGCAACCGGTCGTTTTCGGCCCAGGTGATCCGCCGCGCACGGGGCAGGCCGGTGTCCATCTCTGTCCGGTGGGCGGGGTCAAGGGGCGACAGCTGATAGCCGGTGCCGATCGGCCAGGGCAGCGAAGAGGGCCAGCGCGCCATCTCAGCGCCCCTGCCGGATCAGGCCATAGGTATCGGCCAGCGCATCCGAGGCGGGTCCGACGCCCCGGCGGATCGAGCCGGCAAAGGCCGCCACTGCCTGCTCGACGATGATGTCGACGATGCGGGTGGACCCCGTTTGCCGCTCGCTGGACCGCATCTCGACCCCCTGTGCGCGGTTCTCGATGTTGACGATGGTCTGCGGGGCGATACCTGCGCTGCCGGCATCCCCTTCCATGCGGTCCCCTGTTGCACGGCCCGTCGCGGCAGCGGCCGGCATCAGCGGGATGCCCGGCCCCTCGGCAACCGGCGATCGCCATGGCGCCACGGGCGCGGTGTCCCGCAACAGAGGCAAAGTGAAACCGGCGGCCACGCCCGCCTGCGACCCCGCCGCGCCTCGGGGGGCATCCCCGTCGCGCAGGGCGGCGGTCGCGCCCGAGACGGCCTCGCGCAGGGACCGGAAAAGCTCGGCAGTGTCGAAGCCGAAACCGGCGGCCGTGGCGGCCATCGGGGCCCGCTCGGCCGCGGGCGCGTCGGGCACCCCGCCCTGTGCAAAGGCGCGGGGCGATCCCTGACCCGGCCGGGTGGCCACGGCGCGCTCGCCCGGCAGCACCACCCCCAGCGCCCCCTGCGACGTTCGGCGCAGCGGCACCACGCGCGCACTCCCGTCGGGGCCTGTGGCCAGCACCCCGATGTTCCCCGCGCCGTCACGGCGCAGCGGCAGGATCGCCTCGGGCCCCGCTTCGCCCATGACGGCCGGGTCGCCGGGGCGTGTCAGGAAGGGCGTTGGCCTGTCCACGACCGTATCGGCATGGGCGGCCAGCCCCGGCGCATCGGGAACACCGCCCTGCGCAAAGGGCAGGATCGAGCCCAGTCCGGAAAACAGGCTGTCGACCAGCGGGGTGATCCAGGCTGCCGTGAACCGCTCGGCAGCGATCCGGGCAAAGGTCTGGATCACGGCATTGCCGAAGTTCTCGATGGCCGATGCGCCCTCGCCTGCCCCGGAAATCAGGTCGGCGAAGAAGTCGGTGAAGCCATCGGTCAGCGTATCGGCCACCTGCCGCAGCGCATCGCTTGTGCGGGGGATGTCGCCCATCAGCTGATCGAGACGGTCGCGCAGCGTCTCCAGCGCCGCGGGGGCCTTCTGGCCCGCAGCCGCGGCCATGGCCTCGATCTGGCCCACCAGGCCGGCCAGATCGGTGGCGGCGGTTTCCTTGACCTCGGTCAGCGCTTCGGTGCCTTCTGCGGCTGTCAGCAGGCCGGCCCGCACCTTTTCCGCAATGATCGCCTGTGCAGTTGCCAGCGTGCTGAAGACGGCCTGAGCCTCGGCCTGCAACTCGGCCAGGGTATCGCCCGGTCTGGTTCCGCCACCGCTGCCCGCAGTTTCACGCGGAGGCAGGGAGAACACCGGCCCCGTCCGGCGCGCAGGCGGCGGCGGCGACGACAGGTCGCCGAACGTCAAGGGCTCGGGCGATCCGAAGGGCATCGGGTCGGGCACTGACGGCAGGCCGAAGGTAAAGCGCGGCGTGTCGGAATTGGCCGCGCGCTGTCGCGCCAGTTCACCGGTGATCCCCATCGCATCGCGCAGCGCGATGCCCATGCTGTCGGCCAGCAGACGGGCCTCGGCGCTGGCGGCAGCAATCCCGCCCGCCAGGTCCAGGTTTGCAAGCGCCTCGGCTGCTGTGTTTCGGCGTGCAACTTTGCCCCCCCAGGCGGGGTGATCGGCGTCCAATTTTGACCCCCCCGATGTTTCGTCGGACCGTCCGCGGCGAGGCAGCGGGCGGAGGGGGAGTTGAAGCGAGTGGATACGATCGCGCGGGTTCGGCGGGCCTTTCATGTCCAAGGCTGGTCAGTGA